>NZ_DGVO01000041.1:113650-116447 GCF_002394995.1 Bifidobacterium sp. UBA4282 | reverse complement strand
AACACGAAGCGACTGCACGCTTCCCTGGATTACAAGACACCACAGCAGGTCGAGAACGAGTACTATGAACACCAGACGGCACAAGCCGCCTCACTGTAAGGACGGAACAAAAACCAGGCCAGTTCAGACTCTGATGCAACACAACTGTGACACAAGTTCAGGAATGGCTATAGTCCGCCGTTCTGAAACTTCGATCACGGTCACAAAGTGTCAGAGTCCGTACAGGCCGGGCATGTTCCGACCGCGCCACACGAGAGCTCAGCGGAACAGCGACCCACCATCCACCACACGATCGGCGGTATCCGCCGCCACCGCATCCCAGGAGAACAACGGCAGCAGCTCCTGCGGCGTCATCGGCCGCGGCTCGCCCACCAATCGCAGCAGCCACGCGCAGTAGCCGACCACGGCACGCGGGTCGTCGCCACGCTCGCGCATCGCCCCCAAATCCAGCGAGTTCAGCCGCTTCGCCATCCGTCGGCCATCGGCCGCATCGATCAACGGCAGGTGCGCGAACTCCGGCGTATCGGTCGCCCCCGAGCATCGCCGCACATACAACTGAATCGCCGTGGACCGCAGCAGGTCGCGCCCGCGCACAATCTGCGTGACGCCCATCGCCATGTCATCCACGCTCACCGCCAGCTGGTAGGCGAACAACCCGTCGGAACGACGCACCACCACGTCGCCCAACTGCCGCGGCAGATCGAAACGTTGCGGTCCGAACACGCGATCGTCGAAACATACCACGCGCGGCAGTCCCTCGGTCGCCGCATCGCACGCAGCGCGGTCCACACGAGATATGTCAGAGTCCGCGTGTTCCGACATGACGGATGTGTCAGGGTCCGGGTCCGCATATGCATCCGGCACGGCCAGACGCCAGGAATGCCGATCGCCTCGGGCCACGCGCGACTCCCGCTCCGCCGCAGGCAGCCTGCGGCATGTGCCCGGGTAGATCAGGAACCCGTCGCCCTCATTCGGCGCGGATGCGGCGCGGATGTCCGCGCGCGAGCAGAAGCACGGGTACACCAGCCCCTGTTCCCGCAGCCGCCGCAGCGCCTCCTCGTATGCATCCAACCGCTGCGACTGGTAGACCGCGTCGCCATCCCAGTCCAGACCGAGCCACGTCAGATCGTCCATAATCCAACGGTCCGCGTCCTTGACCACGCGCGGGGCGTCGATATCCTCAATCCGCAGCAGCACGCGCCCTCCCGCGGCGCGTGCCCCCAGCCAGGCGGCAAGCGCCGCATACGCGTTACCCAGATGCATGCGGCCCGTCGGCGAGGGGGCCAGACGACCGGCTACGGGGGCGGCGGTCACTCGCTCACCCACAGTTCCTCGTCGAGCGGCCACTCGTTCGGGGTGCAGCCCAGCAGGTCCATCGACTGTTGCTGCATGAGCGGGGCCGGCTGGTTCACGGCGGAGCAGGTCAGTTCGTTGTCGAGGTGTCCCAGGCGATGGCCGACCTCGTGGTTGATGACCATCGTACGGTACCGCGACACGGTGCCGCCGGCGTTGAGCCAGCCCTCGGTGGCGTTGTTCCAGCGATCGACGTTGATGACGACGTCGTTGCCGACGCGGCAGCTGTACTCGTCGCTGCATTCGGTGGAGAACGACGTCATCTGGTCGGCGGCGGCCAGAGTGAGGGTCATGCTGCAGGCGTTGGGGTCGGTACCGTCGGCTTCCTGGAAGACGGCGCCGGCGCGGGGCCAGCCGCGGGGGTCGTTGAGGGTGGAAAAGACCGTGTCGGAGAATTCGGTCAGGTCGCCGACCTCGCCTTTGGAAGCGACGCAGTACGTGTATGTGATGAGCTCGTTGCCGCTTTCGGTGGCGGTCTGTTCGGCTTTGGAGAGGATGGCGGCGCGTTCGTCGTCGGTCAGCGGTTCGGGGGTGGACTGCTGGTCGGAGGTGTTCGCATCGTCCTTGCCGTCCGTCTGTGTTTCCGCGTCGGCGTCCTTGTCGGAGTTCCCCTTCCCGTTGGAGCCGTTGTCCTTGGAGCCGGAATCTTGATCGGCCGCGTTGCCTGCGGTCTGGGACTGAGCCGGGGATCCGACGTTATCGGCACCGGCACCGTTGTTGCTGCCCAGGGCGTGTACGCCGAATACGATGCCGAGTGCTATGGCGAGAATGATCAGCGCGGCCAAGCCGAAGACCACGATGCGGCGGACCAGATAGACGTGCGCCGTGCCGGCGGATGATTTAGCGGCGTTGTTGGCAGCAGACGACTTGGCATTACCGGCGGACATCACACCATCGGACGTCGCACCGTCGGACGTGGCTGCGGGGTCCGCGGACGTGGCCGACGGACGCAGGTCCCCGATCACTTGAGATCCCAACGAGACGAGGTGTCGAGCAGCGCGACCGATGGCGCCGGCCGCGCGGATCGCGGCGGAACGGATGGCCCCAGCCGCACGGACTGCTATCGGCCCCAGCTGGGCCGCTCCCCGTCGCAGGGCACGACCGATGGCGCCGACCATACGGGTTGTGAAGGAGCGGACGGCGGGCCACACCTTATGGGCCAGCACATGCAGGGCGCCGGCGAACCAATCGCGGATAGCTCGAATAACGGCGTTGAGGCTGGGCTTGCCGCCTCCATTTGCAGGCTTGTCAGCGTTCACGCCATACACCTCCTCGAAACTCTCACGCCGAATCCAGTATAGACGTCCGCTCGCTGGCATGCGGCCTATGATCCTTTTGACGCGCAATGCCGCACAACCTGCATCAAAAGGACCTTTTACAGCAGGTCCAGAGGTCCTTTTGACGCATAACAACCACAGTCCTACATCAAAAAGACCCGGCGGGG
>NZ_DGVO01000041.1:0-113594 GCF_002394995.1 Bifidobacterium sp. UBA4282 | reverse complement strand
CGGGGCCGCCGCAACTAAATGCACAAGGCATATTTAGTGCGGCAGCCCCGCCAGGCCACCATAACAGGAATCTGTTCGATCAGGCGAACAGCGTGCAGAACAGCCACGCGCCGACGATCGCGCCCAGGATCGGGGCGACCACCGGAATCCAGGCCTCGCCCCAGCGCGAGGAACCCTTGTGCGGGATCGGCAGCAGCTGGTGCAGCAGTCGCGGCATCAGGTCGCGGGCGGGGTTCAGGCCGGGGCCGGTCGGGCCGCCCATCGAGGTCACCAGACCCCACACGATGAAACCGACCACGATCGATGCGGCAGCCGGATTCGCAGCGCCCCACGGCAGGCTCAGGCAGCACAGCGCGCCAAGCACGAGCATCAGCGTGCCGAAGAACTCGTTGACGAAGTAGTTGACCTTCGAGTTGTAGGCGTCGGTGGTGCTGAAGGTGCCGAAGATGGCCTCCGCCTCCTCGGTGTCGCGATAATGCGGGTAGTAGGTCACGAACACGATCAGCTGGCCCACAAGCGCGCCGAGCAGCTGGGCGATGATATACGGGAGCACTTCACCCCAGGGGAACATGCCGTTGATGGCCTGGGCCAGCGTCATGGCCGGGTTGATGTGCGCGCCGGAGATGCCGCCGAACATGAGCACGGGGAACATGACGCCGAAGCCGTAGCCCATGGCGATGGTCAGCCAGCCGGCATGATGACCCTTGGTGTTTTTCAGTTCCACGTTCGCCACGGCGCCGTTGCCGAACACCATGAGGACGGCCGTGCCGATGAATTCGGCTGCCAATTTGGTAAAGAGCGAGTATTCCATGCGGATCCCTTGTCTTCTCTCGATACTCTCGTATTACAGGCGACGAGACTTCGTTCGGCGCCTAAAGAACATCGATTACCTTACCTCGCCCGCTGTACGAGGCACAACCTGGCCGTCAGGCGGCATCCGGCTCGATGGAAGACGGGTCAACCCGCTGGTACACATCAACGGTATCCCAGTGATCCTTGACGAAGGGGTTATGCGCCGGCTGCGCAGTATGACGCCGCTCGATGGGAGTCCGATCCCAGGTGTCCACATACGTGTACTCGATGCGGCCGGGGGCAAGTTGCTCGATGAATCGGTCCCGATAGTAATCGCGCTCGGACAGCAGCGTATCGACCAGATAGCCAGACTCACCAGAAAAGTTACGCAGACCGCGATAGTACAGCAGCTTCTGCGAGTCGCGAACCACAGCCGGCACCGTATCGATACGCAGCAGTTCCTTGAACATGATCATCCTGCCGACGCGACCGTTGCCGTCCGACAACGGGTGTGTGGATTCGAACATCCAGTGGGCCTTCGCGATCGCATAGGGGTCATCCGTAAGATTCCGGTATAGCTCGTAGACCACATTCATGGCGGCCGGCACGTCAGCGGGGAGAACGGTATGGATCTGTTCGATCTCACTGATCACATTCGGCAGAATCTTGTATCCGCCGATATTCCTGTCCGGATTCGATTCCTGGCTGGTGCCACGTTTCAGGATCGACTGCATCGTGCAGACCATGGTCTTATCAACCGGATCGTCGACATGATCAAGCATCCAGTCAAACATGCGGAAGTGATTGCCCATCTCGATGACGTCATCGGCGCGGATGATGTCATCCGGCCCATCCGCCAGTACCGAACCGGTAGTGAACAGCTGGGCCGTCTGCTCCGGGGTCAGCGTGGAGCCCTCCATGTGGTTCGAATTGTACCCCATGGCGATCTGCGTGTTGTAGTACAACCCATGAGACACCCGTTCGCTGCGCTCCCGCACCAGCCAATCCACAAGTCTGCTCATAGACGCTCCAATCCATCGCCCGCACGTTGCTCATACTCATGTTGGACGAGAGCCCAGGGATCGTATGGTACATGAATACGAAAAGGTCCCGACCGCGAACGGTCGGGACCTTGCGGGTGCCCCCTCAGGGACTCGAACCCTGGACACGCTGATTAAGAGTCAGCTGCTCTAACCAACTGAGCTAAAGGGGCTTGCTCAGCGGCTCTCTGTTTTCTTGAGCCGAGTGATTACTATACTCAGAATTCACCGACTCGCAAGCTTCGGCGTGTCGCGCTTCATGATTTGCCATCAAATGCCGCGTCAAGCCGGCCTGTCGATGTATCCCCCCCCGCACGCGCCATAACGACAAACCCCGCCGTCCGCCGTGCAAAAGCGGCGAACAGCGGGGTCGAATGCTTAAGCTCAGACTCGTTTCAGCCTGGTGACCGGGTCTTACTCAGCCACAACCTTCACGGTGAAGGACGCGGTGATCTCCGGGTGCAGAGCCACGGTGGCGGGGAACTCACCGGTGGTCTTGATGACCTCGACCTCAATGGCCTTCGGATCGACGGCAGCCTTGTCGGCCAGAGCCTTGGCGATCGCGTCGGCGGAGATGCCACCGAACAGCTTGCCGGACTCGGACACCTTGGCGGCGATCTCAACGGTCGTGCCCTCGATGGCGGCCTTGGCGGCGACGGCATCCTCGCGGGTGGCGACGGCCTTGGCCAGACGGGCGCGGCGCATGGCCTCGATCTGGGCAGCGGCACCCTTGGTCCACGCGAAGGCCATGCCCTGCGGGATCAGGTAGTTGCGCGCGTAGCCGGCCTTGACGGTGACCACGTCACCGGACTGGCCGAGGTTGGAGACGGTCTGGGTGAGAATAACCTTGGTTTCAGCCATGATGCAATCCTCCTAATCCAGATCAGCGACCCGAGGTGGCGTACGGCAGCAGAGCCATCTCGCGGGCGTTCTTGATGGCCTTCGAGATCTCGCGCTGCTCCTGCACGGTGACACCGGTGATACGACGGGAACGGATCTTGCCGCGATCGGAGATGAACTTGCGCAGCAGCGCAACGTCCTTGTAATCGATCTCGGTAACCTTGGCAGCCTTCAGCGGGTTCGGCTTCTTCTTGAACGGCTTGACCGGCGGCTGCGGCCTCTTGCGTGACATTGTGATGTTCTCCTTACAACTGATTCAGCGCAATGATGCGTATTGGAAAAGGTACGGTTTAGAACTCGGGTTCCTCGGAGTCGCCACCGAAATCGGTCGTGGCCCCGAATGACGAGAAGGAGGAGCCGGAACCGGCATCGCTCCACGGATCGACGGCCGGACCGGACTGTGCGGCCATGGGTGCCGAAGAGGCACCACCCTGGTACCCACCGCTCTGGTAGGAGGCTCCGCCGGAGTACCCGGCACCGCCCTGATACCCACCGTTGTTCTGGAATCCGCCGTTGTTGCCTCCGCCGAATCCGCCACGATTGCCGCCCGAGAAGCCGGAGCTCTGACGGGTGACCTGGGCGGTGGCGTAGCGCAGCGACGGGCCAATCTCGTCGATCTGCATCTCCACGACGGTGCGGTTGGTGCCATCGTTCGCCTGATACGAACGCTGCTGCAGACGGCCCTGTGCGATGACGCGCATGCCCTTGGTCAGCGACTGGGCGCAGTGGTCGGCGAGTTCACGCCAGGCCGAGCAGCGCATGAAGAGCGCCTGCCCGTCCTCCCACTGTCCGGACTGCCGGTTGAACGTGCGCGGGGTCGAGGCGATGGTGAAGCTCGCCACGGAAGCGCCACTGCCGATGGTGCGCAGCTCGGGATCCGCGGTGAGGTTACCGATGACGGTGATGACGGTCTCGCCTGCCATGTCGTGCCTTCTTACCTAGTACCTATATTCCAGCTTGGTTGCGCCGTATTGACGACTTACTTGACGTCCTTACGAAGGATCTTCGTACGGATCACGGATTCGTTGAGGTTGAGCACACGGTCGAGCTCATCGTTCGTGGCGGGCTCGCAGGTGTAGTTGACCACCACGTAGTTGCCCTCGGTCTTGCCGGCGATCTCATAGGCGAGCTTGCGACGGCCCCAGATGTCGATATTCTCGACGGAACCGCCCTCGTTGGTGACGATCTCCAGATACTGCTCGGTCAGCTTCTTCAGACCGCGCTCATCCAGCTCAGGATCGGCAATGAACATCAATTCGTACTTATGCGCAGACATCACCCACCTCCTTCGGACTATTCGGCCACGGACCTTCCGTGGCAGGAGTGTGTTTGCGTGTTATCCGCAGATACTCTGCGGGCAACCGTGTAAGGATAACCCGCGGCACAGACATTGAGGCATGCCCGATACCGGCGTCCCCGCGCCGCTTCCGTGCAACGTGCCACCCGCTACTGCAGATTCACGGCGATGCAGTCATCGGTGCTGTACCCGTTGGCCGGGCACCATGCGGTGGCGTCCGCGGCGCTGCCGAATCCTTCGCCCGACAGAATGACGTAGAAGTCCGTGGTACCGTTCTCCTGGTAGGTCGGATAGTCGCCTGACCAGATGAACAGCGCATTCGGGTGCTTCGCGCGCCGCTGCAGGAACTGTTCGTAGATATCCCGATATTTCCAGGTTTTCCCTTCCACTTGCATACCATATTGCTTGCTGGACAACTGCGTGGTGAATGTGGAGTAGAAGGCGTTCGCCGCGGTCGTGTCATGATCCAGCTGCCAGCTCATGGCCAGCTGCGCATACCGTTCGATATCCGCGTCCGCAATGTTCGCCCCGCCCAACGCTCCTTCGGCGGCAGCCGCGGAAGCACCTGATGCCGTTGCGCCCTCGGTGAGTTCAACGCTCGCGTCTGAAACATCAATCTGATCATACGGACGCCAGTATTGCACCGTGGTGAATGCCAGATCGGCCTGTGCCGTTCCGTCATCGAATTCCAGTGGATCGTCTCCAAAGTCGTAGATGGCCGCGGCCACAACGTTGCCGTCATCCTGTATCGTGACCTGCACCCCTGCGGCGGAATATGAGGAGTCCCCACATGATTCCGATTCGAAATCCACACTGGCGATCAGCAAGGTCCCCCTGAGTCTCACATCCGACAGTGACGCATCCGGCACCGTGCAGACAACTGTCCGCGATTCATCCCCCGCCGAAGCGTGCCCCCGTGCATCGGCGTCACCGGAATCGGCCGTATCCTCCGCGTCATTTGAGTCCGACGATTCAGATGATTTACCGGACAGCGATGTTCCGGCGGTACCGGACTGTGCCGAGGCATCGTCGCGCAGCACGAACCACCAGACGCCGAATGCGGCAATCGCAATAACCGCCACCACCACAGCCGCAATCGCCGCCACGGCACCCTTAGTCATTCCGCGTTTCCGCTGCGGTTCAGGTTCTACGGGAACTGCCGAAGCAACCGGAGCGGCAGGTCGGAACAACTCCGCGCCGCAATGCATGCAGAAGCGCATCGAATCATCAATCGCGGCACCGCACGCCGGACAGACCGTAGACGGATTCGTAGCCGCCGGCCGAGCAGGCTCCTGTCTGGCAGCGCCGCACCGCATGCAGAATTTATCCTGCTCCCCCATGGGAGCGCCGCAGGATTGACATGGCATCATTGCATCCCCTTTCATCCGATTGTCCACCGGCTGACGGTGCCAGTATAAGACCGCTTCTCTCATGTCGGTAGATATGTACCGTCTCCTGAAAAGTATGGCTAGCATGGGATACAAGAAGAGAACAACCCATTTCCGAAAGGAGTTGTCATGTTCTGTCCTCACTGTGGAGCGCAAATGAGGGAGGGGGCAAGGTTCTGCGCGCAATGTGGCCAGCCGATGCCCACGCTCCCCACCCCAACCGCCGCGCCTACCAATATGGAAGAGCCTGTGGTGGAAGCAACGATGCCCATGCCTCAGTTCTCCGGCTCCTCCCAGCCGGTTTCCGAGGAACCGACGGCGACCGAGCCGATGGTAACTGAACCGATGGCAGCCGAGCCGGCAGCAGCGCAACCGACGGCGGCCGAGGCCGGCGTCGCGGTGCCGGCACCCGTTGACGGATTCGTTGAGGCCGGTGAATCCCCCGCACCGGCGTCGAATGTCGAGCCCGCGGTCGAGGACAGTGCAGGGGACAACACCACGGCTACGCCGCAGGCTCCCCTTGATGAACCCGCAGAAGCGCCAGCTCCCGACGACGCTCCGACAACGGCAATCCCCGCTCAGGAGCAGCCGACCATGGCCATACCGATGCCGGCGGAGCCGGCACAAGCAGAGCCGGCACAAGCGGAGCCGGCACCGACGAATTATCAGCCCGCGCCCGAACAGCCGGAGGCACCGCAGACCCCCGATTTCCAGGACCAGTCCGCCGCCGGACCGGTGCCACTTGTTCAGCAGGTGCCACCCATTCAGCCGACCCAGGCACCGATTATCAACACGCAAGCCATTACCTCCAATGCCACGGTCAAGGAGCTCACTGCTCCCGCGGTGCTGCAGACCGCCGGCGTTTCCCTCGGTATCGGCCTGGGGTCGGCCGTTGTCATCGCGCTGATCAGCGCCATTGTCTGCCTGGCCGGCTCCAGTCAGGCATTCTCTGGCATGGGCCAGTTCTCGTCCGTCATGTCGTATGGCGGTATGGGCGACCTCGGTTCGATGGTTTCCGGTCTGAATTTCTTCCAGCTGCTGGTCATGTCGCTGATTATGGGCGTCTCCGGCGCGTTCTCCCTGAGCGCGTCCGCCGCGGGAATCTCGCTGGATTCACTGGCGAATGTCTCCCTGTCCATGCCCGTTGGGCTGTCCGGCGTCGCCCTGATGGTCGGCGCGGCGTTCGGCGCCTACTGGTTCGCCCGGAAATCCGGCATCCGGTTCGCGTGGACCGGCGCAATCAGCGCCGCGGCCGTCGGCCTGGTGACCTCCATCCTGTATCTGGTGCTGGGTGCGGTCTTCCCGCTCAGCCTCAGTGTGGCCAGCGGAGGATACGGCGCTTCCGCCTCGTTGGTGGGTGCGACCTTCCGAACCTTCCTGATGACGTTCCTCATCGCGGGACTCGGCGCACTGGCCGGCTACGCGTTGGCCCAGTTCGCCCCTGATTCCAGCAACGTGTTCATCGCCGCCTGGCGTTGGATGCACCGCACGCGTGGCTTCGTGCGCACCATTGCGGAGTCCATCATGGTGTACGCTGTGGTGTTCACCGTCATCGGCGTCATTGCACTGATTGCCATGGCCATCTCCGGCAAGGATCCGTCCGCGTTGGCGCTGGTCTTCTTCCTGTTCCCGTTCCTGCCGATCGCCACCTTCGTCATCGGCGCTCTCGGATCGTTGGATGTAACAATCACCGGCCAGCAGTCTACCGGTATTTCGGTATTCGCCTCCGGCATGGGGAATGCGCGCTGGGTGTTCGTGGCACTCGTCGTCGTGTTCATCGTCGCCACACTGTACGTCGCGCTGCGTGCCGCCGCCCGCAACATGTATGACCGCGCCTACGCCGATTGGAAGCATTCCTGGAAGTCGCCGGTTGTGGCATTGGTCGCTTGGCTGGTGATTGATTTCGCCGTCGCATCCATGAACGTCACGGCTTCGGTTTCGACCCAGGGCTCGTTCTCGGCGGCGTTCGGCCCGGCCATGTGGTTCTTCCTGGTGGCGGCCATCTGGGCTTTCCTGGTTGAGGTGGTTGCGCTGACCTTCGGTCCGTCGCTGGTGACCTCCATGCCGGGCCTGTGGAAGGTGTTCGTAGGTGGCACCGTGCAGCAGACGCCGCAGAACGTGGCGGATTATGTGGCGGCCTGCTCGCCGAAGAAGGCCAACGCCGCGCAGCAGCCGTCCGGATTCGATACCGCCTCGGAACAGGCTTCTGTCGATTCCGTCGGAACCACGCCGGCAGCCACAACGCAGACATGGCAGCCCCCGACTGCTGTTCCGATGTCCGCCCCGACGGGGCCGGATACCCCCAATGCCGCCAACGCGACGCAACCGATTCCGGTAACACCTGCGCAGCAGACAACGCCGACACAGCAGATTCCGACAGCTGCCGCCATGCCGGCGCTCACCGATCAGGTGCCGCCCACCACGTCCGCCACTGCGCAGATGCCGCCCGTCATACCGCCGGCCGCTCCGGCTGCGCCGAAGGGTAAGCCGCTGACTGCCAAGCAGAAGACCGGCATCATCATCGGCGCGGTTGTGGTAGGCGTGATCGCCGTGCTTGGCATCGCCTATGCGGTGCTGAATGCCACGGTGTTCAGCCCCCAGTCTGTCGCCGACCGCTACGTGGCGGCGCTGTCCAGCGGCGACTACGAGGAGGCGAACAACATCGCCGACCCGCAGCTCGACCAGGACCAGCATCTGCTGCTGACGAACAAGGCCGCGCAGACCGAGAACGCAACCATCACCAACGCCCGAGTCACCGGTATCACCGACAGCGCGGACGGCTCCAAGCTCGTGAACGTGACCTACACCATCGGCGGCGAACCGGTGAACGACACCTTCACCATGGCACCGTCCGGCTCGCAGTTCCTGATCTTCCGCGACTGGACCGTCACCACGCCGCTGCTCAAGGAGATCACGGTCTCCACCGACGCTGCCACACCGGGATTGACCATCAACGGCGTTGAGGTCGGTGAGGAGAACGCCGTCAGCGGCTCCTTCGGCTCGGATCTGGTGTTCAAGGTCTATCCGGGAACCTACCGCATCGCGGTCACGGAAACCGAGTTCATCACCGAATCCGGCGACGGACCGGCCACCGTAAGCACGAACGGCTCTACCTATGCCTACACGAGCGTCGAGGCAACCGACGCACTCGTTCAGGCGGTTCAAGATGGGCTCGACGCACAACTGCAGACCTGCGCTGCCTCCACCGAATTCGAACCGGAAGGCTGCCCGTTCAGCATGTACACGTTCTCGGAGGATCGCTACCGTAACGTGACGTGGAGCATCACCGAATCGCCCGAGGTTGACTACATCGACCTTGGCTCCGGCGAGTTCATGACCAGCGGCGGCGAAGCCACCGCGACCTACGAGTATCGTCAGTACGACGACAGCTGGGAACCGGACGACTACACCGATTACATCTACGTCTACGGATCGTTCACGATCGACGGTGACCAAGTGAACGTCACCATGGACACGTACTGATTCGGATGACCGGCTGCAGGCACCCACCATGCAGCCGAGTCTGACTCACACAATCCATGACGTAACAGGCAACCCGCCATCCGCTCCTGGGTGGCGGGTTGCCTGTATATTGGATACGGTTGTAACGCGGCGACGGCAGAACATATACGTCAGACTGGGTCGCGCAACCGCACAGGCCACATAGAGGCTACGGAGAAAGGCGGAACATGTCGGCGATTCTCGAAGGCACACCGGATAAGCGACTGGCGCTGGTGACGGGACGCGCCTACCCCGAACAAGCCGAGGAAACCGCCAAATACCTGGGCACCACCGTGCTCGAAACCACCGCCTATGACTTTGCGAACGGCGAGATGTACATCCGATTCACCGAGCCGGTGCGCGGCGCCGACGTGTTCGTGATGCAGTCGCACACCGAACCGATCAACACGTGGGTGATGGAGCAGCTCATCATGATCGACGCGCTCAAGCGCGCCTCCGCCCGTTCCATCACCGCCGTCTGCCCGTTCATGGGCTATTCCCGCCAGGACAAGAAGCATCAGGGTCGCGAGCCGATCACCGCCCGCCTGGTCTTCGACCTGTTCCGCACCGCCGGTGCCGACCGCATCATGACCGTGGACCTGCACGCCGCGCAGGAGCAGGGCTTCTTCAACGGTCCCGTCGATCACCTGACCGCCATGCCGGTGCTGCTCGACTACGTCCGCGGCCACCTGCCGCTGGAGAACACCACCATCGTCTCCCCTGATGCGGGCCGCATCAAGGTCTCCGAGCAGTGGGCCGCCAAGCTCGGTGGATTGCCGCTGGCCTTCATCCACAAGACCCGTGACACCACGCGCCCGAACTGCGCGGAAGCGCACGGCATCATCGGCGATGTGGCAGGCCGCGACTGCGTGGTGGTGGACGACATGATCGATACCGCCGGCACCATCTGCGAGGCCGTGCGTACTCTGAACAACGCCGGAGCAGCCTCCGTGACCCTGGTGGCCACGCACGGCTTGCTCTCCGGTCCGGCCGTGGAACGCCTGAGCCAGTGCGGCGCGCGCGAGATCGTACTCATGGACACCGTGCCGGTGCCCGAGGAGAAGCGCCTGCCGAACATGACCGTGCTGTCCGTGGCGCCGCTGTTGGCCGCCGGCATCCGCTCCGTGTTCGAATCCGGTTCGGTCAGCACGCTGCTCAACGGCCTGCCCGAAGATATGCGCCCGCGCAACATCTACGCGTAAATCACCGCGACTTTATCGACACAAGTTCGAACAAGAATGCACCTGATCACGCACCTGCGCTGATCAGGTGCATCTTCATGTCAATCAAGCCGCCGGTGATATTACGTCAGCTGCACCCCATACTGTCTGACACTGTCTGACACATAATCGGCGCTGCACAGCCAGCAACGCATATCCCCGCATATCCTTATGCACAAGATTGCATACTACCCGCCCGTTCCCGCGACACGCACATAATCATGTAAGCCCTGCAACGTCAACGGTCAGCGTATACTCGCTTCGGCAAACAACCAATGCATAACCAATGCATACCGATTGCATACCATAGGAGAACATCCCATGACCGAAGCAGAGAAGAAGACTGCCGCCGAATCGACACAATCGAATGGCGCAAAGTCCAAGACCCCGCTGATCATCGGCGCCGTTGTGGTCGTTGTGGTCGTCATCGCCGCGATTGTGGCGTTCCTGATGATGAACCAGGGCGGCGGCAACACCGAGGAAGCCCTTTCGCTGTGCGAGCGCAACGCCGCCGCGATCGAAGTGCATCAGAACACGCTGTCCACCGTGCAGGAGTCCGCCGACGCGCTGGACTTGGATGGGGCCGACGAGGCCGCGCTCGAAGCACTGGAGGCCGCCCAGGAGGAAGTCGACGCTCTGGGCGAGATGCCGGTCTGCCCGGCCGACGGCTCGGCCAAGGACATCGAGGCCGTGACCGAGGAGATCAAGACGTACGCGAACGATCTGCGCGCCGCCACCAACGACCTCGACGTCGCCGTCAAGGCCCTGGCCCCCGCCGAGGAGTAAATCCGGCCTCGTCGTGCCCGGTTCAACCCGGAATCGGGCACGGTCTTACGCCAGGGTGCCGTGGGCAAGGCGGCCCTGCACCCATACGGCACGGATGTTCGCCGGCGTTGAGAGGTTCATAATCTTCTGGAACGTGATCGCCGGATCCTCGTCGTTCTCGAAAATCGGCAGATCGTTGCCCGGCGCGTGCACGTCGATCAGCTGCACATCCCACGCGTAGCCGGCCTCCAGGCGTCCGGCACGTACACCCAACGCCTCCGCACCGCCAACGGTGGCCAGGTAGAACGCCCGGTCAAGGGTGACCAGAGCGTCCGACACTCCCCCACGTTCCGCCGCCTCATGCGAGGCGTCCACGCCGGATTCCAGATTGCGGGAGACAATCGCCGCCAGACGGACCATCGCATGCACGCTCGGATCGTAGCCGCCGGAAATATCGGTGCCCAGGCCGACCGTCACGCCCTGGCGACGATACCGACGCACCGGCGCCACCGCATTGGCGAAGTACGCGTTGGACAGTGGGCAGTGCGCCACGGCCGCACCGCGCCGAGCGAACAGGTCCGCATCGGATTCGGACAGGTACACGCAGTGGTGCATGACCGTATGATCCGTCAGCAGGCCGAACATGTCGAGCGCCTCGGTGTCCGACCGGCCGTAGCGCTCGAATACGGTATGGTGCTCCCAATCGCTTTCCGAACAGTGCGACTGGGTGAAGCAGTGGTAGCGGGCCGCCAGCTCGCCCAGTCCCTCCAGGGCCGCGTCGGTGCAGCTGGGGATGAATCGCGGGGTGATGACCGGCTGGACGATCGGCGGTGCCGCGTCACATACACGATTAGACGTCACACCATCCGCCACAGCATCTTCCCGGCAGTCGACACCGGCACCACCACTGGCGTCGGTACCGTTGTCGGCAGCTGCGTGTGCGAACTCACGCACCTCGTTGATGAACCGTTCGGTTTCGGCCAACGCCGTGGCGGTGTCCTCGCGGTAATAGTCGGGATTGGATTCCGGGTCGTCCATCACGACCTTGCCGATGAAGCCGCGCTGGCCGAGTTCGGCGCAGACGTGCGCCAGGTTGACGGCGGCGGCGCGGTCGATGGTGTCATAGTACAGGACGCTGGTAGTGCCGCGGGCGAGCGTGGCCTGGACGAGATGGCGATGGGCGCGGTCGGCGTACGCAAGGTCGGCGAAGCGGGCCTCCGTGGGGAACGTGTAGCGGCCGAGCCAGCGTTCGAGCGGTTCGTCGAGCGCGGCACCGGCCTGCGCCCACTGCGGGGCGTGCAGGTGCAGGTCCGAGAAGCCGGGGAGCAGGACCTGGCCGTCGGCGAGGCTGGTGAGCCGGTTGAGTCGGGCCAGTTCGGCGCGGATGGCGTGGTACTGCGGGTCGGCCGGGGTGAGGACGGCCGCGATGACGCCGTCGGTGCCGACGAGATACAGCGATTGCGGGCGATACGCGACATGGGTCTCGCTCTCACTCGTGTAAGCCGGGCCCTCGACGGCGAAGGCGATGGTGCTGAGATCGACGGCGATGATTGGCATGGTGTTCATGGTTCGATGTTCCTCGTCGTTACTGCTGGTACCTGTTGATCGATGCTTGGTGATTTCAATCTACCGGAAGTTGTGCCGTAGATATGCATTTAATCGTCGACAACAAAGTTCTCAAGTTCTTCTTCATTGGCATAGGTTAGTTCGAAGGCCGCTGCGTAGGTTTCCGTTGCGCTCGTATTGTAGCGGCGCCGCCATGTGTTGCCATAGCAGTCGGTGAATTCGATCTCGGTGACCTGATGCTCATCCGTTGTGCTGTAGATGGACATCCACTCCGAGTCGGATGGCAACGGTTGCGGGTGGGTCCAAGGGTATGTAGTGGCGGGGCGGATCAGCCAGTTGCCGGGACGAACCATGCGCCATGGGTGGGACGCGCCCGGGACCGCGTAGCATTTCTCCCTCCCCTCGCCGCCCGCACCGGTACGGCACCGGGGCTTCTGGGAGAAATCACTCTCGACCCACCGAACCCAAAGTCGCACGTCGAAAATCGAAGCCTCGGTGGGCACGCTGAGCTCGATGCCATACCGAAACTGCGGCTTGCTCGAATCCCCGGAGCACCGTTGCATGACGGCGAACGCCTCCACATGGGAGATCTCGCGTTGCCTATCACGGAACACCTCACGGTTACGGGATTCCCGCAATTCCAAGTCATGCCGTTCACGGCGCTCCAACTCGCGCGCGTCCTGTTTTGCCTCCTGTTCCTCGGCCCATCGCTGCTGCCTGAGGGAGTCACGACACTGAATACCCGCAAAAATCAGCGCCGCCAACGCGGTCAAAGCCATGACGACGTTGCCAATAGCGCTCACCGCATCACACCATGTCCAATCCATGGTTCTCTCACCTCTGATCACTTAGGGTGCTGGTTACCCTTCTATGTCGATGCTACCGTGAAACATCCCGCTGGCGTGGTACCCGCCCATTCCGGCGTTATTCCGCAACCTTCAGGATGTTTGCCCATCTACGACGCGCAACGCGACCCCCTCGCCAGCATTCTCACGACAAATCGTTGATGACCACCCAAACACCCTATGCGGCACGCCGCGAGTTCCGCACAATGCCGTCGATTCCCTCTTTAGGTACATATCCCCTCAATGTACAACGTTGAAAACGATGCTACAGTGGACACGCGGCAGCGATGCCGCAACACAAGGGTGTACGCACGCCAAAAGCGTCGACGCATCGCAACGACACGGAGGTGCGCCCCCGCACTCGTCCACGCACACTACGCACATCAGAGACGAGGAAGGTCATATGCGAAATTTATAACGTTATAAAACGCCGACGTTGATACCTCCATCTTCCAGCTCATGCAGAACCGTCGGAGCCAAACCGGCGGCCGCACTGACCGCCGCCGCACTGCTGCTCGGCATTGTCGGAATGGGAACGACCACAGCTTCCGCGCAGGAAACCACGCCGCAACCGATCGTCAGCTACGATTTCTCTACCGCCGCCAACGGCACCACCACCGTCGCCAACGATGTCGAGAACTCGTTGTTCGGCGACGCCGTTGTCACCGACTCGGATGACGAAACCGCGGGACATTACGAAGAAGGCGCCCTGCAGATGGATGGCAGCTACTACGTGAAGCTGCCCGATGACATCCTCAAGGACCACGCCTCCGCCACCATCTCCACCGTGGTGCGCAACGACGAGTTCAACAGCTCCGGCAGCCAATGGACCTATCTGTGGTCACTTGGCGGCACAGGCCAGACTGCCAAAGGATCCTGGGCCGCGTCCACCCACACCTCGCTCTACACCTCCATCACCTCCAAGGAAAACGGCGCCGGCGAGACCTTCTTCTCAGCCTCCGAGAACCTGTCCATGGACGAGTTCCAGACCTTCACCGCCACCATCGACGGCACGACCAACACCGTGACCCTGTACATCAACGGTCGTGAGGTCGGCAGCAGTCCGGTCACCACCAATCCCGCACAGTTCGGCGACCATACGCACAACGTCATCGGCGAATCCCGCTATCCCGGCGTTGGCGACGCCTATTACCATGGCGCCATCAAGATGTTCACCGTTTATGACGGCGCGATGACCCAACAGCAGATTGCGCAGACCCTGCCCACCGACGGTGTCGCAGATCTGCTTGACAGCCAGGCCTCAGCCATCGACGTTCCGGCCTATGCCAAGAACGACTTCACCCTGCCGAACAGCACGCGCAACGCCACCGTCGCATGGGAATCATCCGATGAAACGGTGATCCGCGTCGACAATGCGACCGGAGAGGCGAGCGTCACCCCGCAACCCCAGGACACCGCCGTCACCCTGACCGCCACACTTACCCCGTTGGACGGAATGTCCGCGCCCGCCGAACCGGTGAGTCGCGAGTTCACGGTCACGGTGCCCCACGACGTGACCGAGGACGAACTGCGCGAGATCGTGGCCGCCAACGTGGTCGTCGACAACCCCGACGACGTACGCGGCAGCCTGTTGCTGCCCGCCACGGTCCGTGTCGAATCCTATGACGTGGACGGCACCGTCTCCTGGGCCTCATCCGATCCGGACACGCTGGCCATCGAACCGTTAACAGAAGGCTCCACTTCCTACACCACCGTGGTCACCCGCCCGTCCTGCGGCAACGCTCGGACGGTCACGTTGACCGCCACAATCAGCTCCGACACGTTCGCCGAACCAATCGTCAAAACCCTCGATGTCATGGTCCAGCCATCCGCCGCCGGCGATGACCCGACGCACACCCGTGTGACCTCCCACGACCCGGGCATCATCAAGGCCAACGGCAAATACTACATCTTCGGCTCGCACCGTGCATTCGCCAAGAGCACCGACCTGCAGCACTGGGAGTATTTCACCAACAACCTCGTGACCGATTACCAGTCCGTGCTCGGCGACATCTGGGAAGCGTGGCCGAAGCAGGACACCAATCCCGATCTTGCCGGCAACATGTGGGCGCCCGAAGTGGTCTGGAACCCGACAATGAACAAGTGGTGCATGTACCTGAGTGTCAACGGCGGCGGCGCACAGTACCAGAAGACCGTCATGGTGCTGCTGACCGCCGACGACATCGAGGGCGACTGGACCTACGTGGGTCCGGTCATCTACTCCGGGTTCAATGCCGACAACGCCAACCAGACCGACGTCTACCGCGTGCTGGGCGAAGGCGCGGACCTGAGTCGGTACGACAGCCTGCAGGATACCGGCATCAACGCCATCGACGCCAGCGTGAAATACGACGGCAACGACATGTGGATGGCACTCGGCTCCTGGTTCGGCGGCATCTGGATGATCAAGCTCGACCCGACCACCGGCCTGCGCGACTACACCACCACCTACGAAACCGTGCCGAACGTCTCCGACGCGTACTACGGCCACAAACTGGCCGGCGGATACGGCAACTCCGGTGAAGGCGTGGCGCTCACCAAACAAGGCGACTACTGGTACATGTTCCTCTCCTACGGCGGTCTGACCCAGACAGGCGGCTACCAGATGCGTGAGTTCCGCTCCGAGAACATCACCGGACCATACGTGGACCAGAACGGCAACTCGGCGGTATACACCCAGGGTGTGCCCGACGACAAGGCCTTCAACCGAGGATTGCGCATCCTGAGCTCGTACAGCCAGACCGGCTCGGAGAACGTCAAGACCGCACAGGGCGGCAACGCCATCTTGACCGACGATGACGGCAGCGTCTACAACGTGTTCCACACGCGTTTCGTGCGCACCGAAGGCAACCTTGAGGAGCATCAGGTACGGGTGCAGCCCATGGTGGTACCGCCCGACGGATGGCTGGTCATGGCACCGTATGAGAAATCCGGCACCGTGCGTCAACAGGACGCATACACCACCGAGCAGGTGGCAGGCGACTATGAGATTGTGGTGCACAACCCGATTGCGTTCTACGCCGGCGGCGGCGATTCCAGCGACGCAATCTACCATGCACAAACCGTGACGCTGAACACCGACGGCACAATCGGTGGTGCCGCCACCGGAGCGTGGAGCGTGGATGGCACCGCGGTGTCCATGACCATCGACGCCGCCGAGGAAGGCAGCCTGCTCCATGGCTCATACACGGCCACCTTGGGTACGCAGACCACCGAAACCAGCGACTACGCGATGTTCTTCACCGGCGTGGGCGGCGACGTATTCCCCGACGCCGGTCCGGATGCGCAGTATCAGACCGGACGCGCCGCGTTCTGGGGCACGAAGGCCATTGATCCGCCGACCGCGGAGATCGTACCGTGCCCGACGGATCCCACCGATCCGGATGATTCCGGTCAATCGCCCGATCCAGACAGCCCCATCGACCAATCCGGCCAGAACAACCCCAACAATCAGGCCGGAGACACGAACGAGACCAAGCCGTTGGCGCAGTCCGGCTCGGCGACGGTGCCGGTACTGTTCGCCGCCATGGTCGCGATCACGTTCGGCGGAGCGTGCGCGTTCGCGCGCAGGAAGCGCCGCTGACGGGGACGACTGATTAGGGAAATCCGACGGGAAGAACGGCTAACAGCCGTTTGCCCCGCCGGATTTCCTGAGTCGTCAGGCAATACACCCGATAGTCATCCATGCCATTACGACAGTGCCTTGGTCACCTGAACCGCGCACGGATGCGAAACGGGCGGATCGGCCCTGCCGCCTCACACATTGCGATGAGACCGGACCGATCCGCTCATGTTGCCGGGGATGTCACGCCATCACCGACGCACCCGCCTGCGACCCAGCCAAACCCCTGCGCCAGCGCCAGCCAACACAATCACGGTGACCACAACGGCGATGATGTCGGAACCGCTCCGTGCAAACGCACCCCCAGTCTCCGCGGCGGATGCCGTCGCACCGACGTCGTCACCGTCGGCCCCGGTGATGTCGCCGGATTCGGGGGCATCACTGCCGACCCCGGCATCGCCCTGCCCACCGTCGGCTGACACCAAGGCGTCCAACGCGTCGGCGAGCCGTTCGGCGGCAACCACGACGAGACCGTTCTGTTCGCTGCTGAATGTGGTGTTTTCCTGCAGGGACAGCGCCTCCTCATACACGGGAACCAAGGCAGCCAGCGAATCGCCGGTATACGAACCGGACTCCCCATCCAGCACCGTCCGAGCCTCCGCGATCGGTTCGCTCAGAGGAGTCTTGTCCAAGGCCGACATGGCGCCGTACAGCGAAACGTATCCGGGAATATACCGGGCGGCAAGCGTGTCGTACATGCGCGAATACAAACGGGCTTGGAAATTCGTCAAGCCGAAGCCGGTATCGGAAAGGTTCATCGTGCGGAATTCCAAGTTATCCGGATCATAGGCACCCTGGGCAAACGTCATGTCGACAGACGTCGCCTCGGATGCGCCCCTTCCTGTGCCGCTCGTATCCAGCGCGCTGCCAGTCGCGTAGTCGAACGAGGTGCCGTTTCGACCCGACCACGGCGTTATGATCAGACTGGACGTGCGGAACGGATCCGCGCCCACACCATAATAATTGTATCCAGCCACTTCCTTATTGGACGAAACCGTCTCACCGGATTCGTCCACCGAGTATATCGGGTTGCCGTCGGCATCCAGCGGATACCCGTCGGGCCCCCAGACGTTGGTTGAGACCACGGCCAACCCGTCACGGTCGGTATAGCTGCCCATACGGCTCTCCCGGTACCAAGCATTGCCGGTCGTCGCAGTCGGATGCAACAGCAGAGACGCCCCCTCTGCCGCATAATAACGGCCGAGTTCCGGATAGAAGTGCCCATCGCGGCAGATCTCGACACCCGCCTTCAACGGATTGCCTTCCGAATCGGCCCATTCCGGCATCTCGATCATCACGGGCGTGCTGCCGGCCACGGACCATACGGTTTCCTCGCTACCGGCGCGATGCATCTTCTGAAACGACTCGGTATGGCCATCAGGGAAGCAAATCGCGGCGGAGTTGTACACCTTATCAGCACCGTCCTCCACGATAGGACCTCCCTCCGGCATCTCCGGCATGCCAAAGATGATGTACATGTCGTACTGCTGTGCTGCGGAGGCAAGCTGCTGAACGGATTCGCCACGGCTGGTGTCGCCTGCGGGACCGACGATCTTCTCGGCGAGAACCACCTGCATGTAGTCGTCGCTGGAGGCGAGCTCCCTGTTCACCTCGGCATTCGCCGTATGTGCGTCGTTCGCACCCACTGGGTCGGTGCTGTCGTATCCGGTCAGGATTGTCTCGGGGAAGACCAGGATATCGACGTCCTGCGATGCGGCATAGTCAACGTATTGCAGCATCATGTCGACGTTCGCCTGCTTGTCACCCCATACGGCGCTGACATTGGCTACCGCCGCGGTGGGACCGTCATCGGAGCCGTAGTAGTACGACAGCGAATCACCCGATTCCTGCATGTCCGCAAGCTCGTCATACCACTTCGCATAGTAATCAGGGTGGAAATCGTTGGCGATCTGCGTGGTGCTGCCGACGCTCAGCCGCAAATCAGCATTGTTGGTCAGTGCGCCCGCCTCACCGGTCAGCAATGTGCCATCTTGGTTCTCGCCCGCGTAATACACGCCGCCATCGAATGCGCCTTGCATGATGACGCTGCCTCCCGGGAAATCATACGGCTGTGCCTCCCCGTCCGCGGCGTAGCCGTCCGCGCCCACCAAGTCGGCGCTAGCGATGGTCAGGCCGTCACGCGAGGCGATGGATTCGAGGCGATTTCGGTAATACCATTCCCACCCAATCGCATCGGCGACGCCATCGCCGTCGATATCGGTGTAGCTACGGGATGTGGCGGTCGGATTAACCAACAAGCTGACACCCTGCGCCGCATAGTACCGTTCGATTTCAGGCATCGCATACGTGTCGTAGCAAATGCTCAGACCGACCAATCCCCATTGCGTCTGCAGAATCACAGGGGTCGAACCTGGTGTGGCCCAACTGCCCTCTACCGGCGAAATCTTCTGGTACGCCGTCACCGTACCATCCGGGGAGGCCGCGAACGCGGAATTGTACGCATGCTCCGAATCGCCAGGAATCCTTTCGGGAGTGCCGAAGATGACCCACATATCGTACTTGTCTGCAGCCGACGCCAATTCCAAGGTGATGGGACTTTCAGTGGTTTCAGCCTGGGAAACAGCCATTCGATATGCAGGAGAATTCGGATCGCTGGATGATACATACCCGGTCAACGCCATCTCAGGGAAGACAATCATCCTCACTCCAGCCGCAGAAGCCTCGTCAATGTAGTCGAGCATGCTTTCCTTGTTGACCTGCTTATTGCCCCAAACCGGGTGGAAATTCACCACGGAGAGCTGGCCGGCCGGAATGGTCCCATTAACAACAACCCCATCAGTATGAGCGGCAGCGTCGCTAGTATAGGGATCAGCGTACGCGCTGCCCGCGGCGCCCAGCGTCATCGTCATCGACAGGGCCACGCCGCTGGCCACTGCGACGGTTTTCAGCAGCAGACGGCGACCACGCGCGCGCAATGACTGCCAGTCATGTCTCGAACCCTCCTGCGAACTCGCAATAATCATCGGTCGTTTCATCTTTGTTTGTTCCTCTCTTGCAGAGCGACCAAGGTGCCTCGGTCGCGTCGTATCCTCACCACGCCTACGCCGCAACGCATTCCTTAGTTCGGAGTCGGACAATTCGGTATCTTGGCACCGATTTTTTTCGGAAGCGATTCGGAAATATTTCGTTGTCGCGGGCGACACGCACCTTCCTGCCGATGCGGGCACCGATAATTTACGACCCAGAAACGCGGCAGCAAACAGCGGGATATCTCCATCGCATTGCCATAACGGGAATGCGACGCCCGAATGCGCAACGGGACTGCCATTATGCCAACCGCCAAACTGCCACCCAATCGCGGAATTCTTCACCCCGACGAAGCGAAACATCCGATTATCTTGAGAAGTGAACGATAACGACTATCCGAAGAAGACCCATGCAGACGTTCACCAGCACGAGAGCCGGACTGACGGCATTGAAGCCGCGCTGCAACACTGCTACATCGTCCAACTATTCCGAAACTGGCGAGAACCGCCACAGATCGGCCGTCCTCATCATCCTGCGTGGGGATATGAGATGATCGCCGATCTGACCCATTGCAATGGGACACATATCAAGAAGTCCGGTCTGGCAAAGCCCGATACAATACAGGAAAAGTTTTGGACAGGTCGCATGACCGTCTATGAAAACATCCGCATCCCATTCGCCGTTGAAGCTGTTCGTCCGAGCAGACAGGCTACAATGTTCTGCGGTAGATGAACACTTGGTAAATAGACGGTGACATGCAGCAGACAATCATTGGCGATTCAGACATGGACGAGGCCGAGGCAGAGAACGAAGCGGCCACGGATTTCAACGAGGACAGGCATGCCGATAACGCCGGCAATAGCGACAACGTAGTTGATGACGCCGAACATGCAACCGCGCTCTCACACATTGCCTCGCTCCTGCGCTGTTACAGGGACAAGCAGCGGACAGCCGACATCGCCGAACATGGCAAACAGCTCTCTCGCCTCGACGCACTCCTGCACCGTTACGAGGACAAACTCCAAGCAACCGACAACCCAGACGCTACAAACACTGCAGACAGCGCAGATGTCGTGGATGTCGAAGCGGCCCCGCAGGCCGAATCACCAACGCCAACCGAACAAATCGAACAATCCCAACCGACAGCACGGGAACGACTTGCCGCCGCAGTTCAGGTTCTCAACCATATCGGCCGCGGCATCCGCACGGTATGGGGCAAACGCCCCAAGCTGTCGTACGCGTTGTATGCCATCGTGTTCATTGTCGTAACAGCCGCTGCGGTACTGTTCCTGCAGTGGAGCGTATACAACCCGATTGAATATGCCGACGATGCGCAGGTTGACAACACCACACGGATCATGGGCACCATGGCCGGGCAACTGACGAAGTTCGTCAGCCAGATGTGGTTGGAGAACCAGTGGCAGTTCCTGCTGAATTTCCTGGCCGTGGGTCTGATGTATCTGGTCGTCGTCACGTTCCTGAACCGCTTCTGGGTGGCCACCGCCATCTTCGGCACCGTCATGGTGGTGTTCTCGATAGCCAACCGGTTCAAATACCTGCTGCGCAACGAGCCGATCATCCCGGCCGACCTCAGTTTCATCTCCAGCGGCAACACCGGGGAGATCGTGTCGTTCATCCCCGAGGACGGTGAGGATCTGGTGAATGCCGCCATCGTCGGGCTGACGTACTTCGTGGTCATTTGCCTCGCCCTGCAGTTCCTCGACCGACGCAATGGCCTGATTCCCTGCCACTGGCGACCGTCGCGGTTCCTCCGGGTGACGAATATCATCGCCGTACTCGCCCGCATCGCGGCGTTTGTGGCGACCGCGTCCCTGCTGGTTTCGTTCACGTGGAACCTCAACGTTCCGAACTCCTGGGCGCAGCAGTGGGCGCGGGAGTTGGGCGACTCGTCCCAGCCGTGGAACGCGATGGCCGACGCGCAGTCCAACGGCACGGCGATCAACTTCCTGCGGCTCGCCCATGCCAAAACCATGGAGCAGCCGAAGGGGTACTCCGAAGAGACCATGCAGGCCGTCGCCAAACGTTACGCGGCCGCCGCGGATGACATCAACGCCACCCGCACCGCCAATCTCACGGACAGCACCGTGGTCATGATCCTATCGGAATCGTTCTCCGACCCCACGCGCATTCCCGACGTAGCATTTTCCGTCGATCCGATGCCGAACATCAGGGCGATCAAGGATGCCACGACCTCTGGTCTCATGCTTTCCCCGGGGTACGGTGGCGGCACGGCCAATATCGAGTATCAGGCCCTTACCGGTCTGAATATGGCGAACTTCGACGAATCGATGCTTTCGGTCTACCAGCAGCTGGTGCCCTCCCAGGAGGAACCGTATTCGTTCAATCGAATCTGGTCCGAACAGTACGGCGAGAGCGGATCCGTCGCGTTCCACCCGTACTACAAGAACATGTACCTGCGGGACCACAACTATGACCGATTCGGGTTCTCCGAGCTGCTGACGTTGGACAGCGATCCGGCCATCGAACATCAGGACCACATCGACGCCTCACCGTACGTCAGCGATGCCGCGTCATACGCCAATGTGCTCGATGCCGTCAACAGCCAGGACCATCCGCAGTTCATCCAGCTGGTCACCATGCAGAACCACAGCGGCTACGGAGACTATTACGCAACTAACGAGTTCAGGGAAGCCGATCTTTCCCCGTTGAATGACAACGAACGTTGGCAGATCGAGAACTACACCAAGGGGCTCAACCTGACCGACCAGGCGACGGCGGACTTCCTGAACACACTGAACACCATCGACAAACCCGTGACCGTGATCTTCTACGGCGATCACCTGCCGAGCATCTACACCACGGCCAACGCCGATATGGACAATACACTGACGTTGCACGAAACCGACTACTTCATCTGGTCGAATCAGGCTTCCGCAAGCGCTGGCGGCAAGGTGTCCGGGGAACACACCGCGTTCTCGTCCTCGAACTACTGCATGTCCTTGGCGGCGGAACACATGAACGCCACGGTCTCCCCGTATCTGGCACTGCTGACGGAACTGCAACGGGAGATTCCCTCCATCAGCCGTGTCGGTAGCGCCGCCGCAGGATGGGGAGAGGGAGACGCCACCTATCTGGATGAAAACGGCGACATCATCGATCCGGAGACACTATCGGAGCGTGCGGACCAATTGCTGCACGACTACCAACTCGTACAGTACGACATGACCGCGGGAGATGGATACCTGTACCAGACCGAGTTCTTCGATGTGGAGGAGTCCGATCATGTTCCGCTGATGCGCGATCAGGTACCGCAGACGTATGAAGCGATGCAGACAGATGACCCGTATGTGGATATGTGGTATCAGGAGTATTGGTACTGACGGAGGGTGCGGTTCTTGGTGTTGGGCAGGCGCTCTCGACGCATAGCCACTCAGTGCCCCTGCAGCCGGTATTTCTCCTCCGTTGCAGCCTTGGCCGGCTCCCACCAATCGCGATGTGTCCGGTACCACTCGATTGTTGCGTCGAGTCCGGCCGCAAAGTCCGTATACTGTGGCCGCCATCCGAGCTCACGTTGGATCTTGCCGGCGTCGATCGCATACCGTTTGTCGCCGCCCGGTCGATCGTTGACGTGGTCGAACGCGTCGGCAGGCTGCCCCATCCGTTCGAGGATCATCCGCAGCACCTCGATGTTGCTATACTCGCCGTCCGCTCCAACCAGATAGGTTTCGCCGATACAACCGCGCGTCAGCACCGCCCATACGGCACTGCAGTGATCCTCCACACTGATCCAGTCGCGCACGGCCAGTCCCTGCCCGTACAGTTTGGGCCGGATACCGCTGAGGATATTCGTGATCTGCCGCGGAATGAACTTCTCCACATGCTGCCACGGTCCATAGTTGTTCGAGCAATTCGAGATGGTTGTCCGCACGCCGTAGGTCCGGTGCCAAGCTCGTACCAGATGGTCGCTCGCGGCCTTGGATGCGGAATAGGGGCTGGACGGTTTGTAGGGGGTGGTTTCGGTGAACCGATGCGGATCATCGAGCGAGAGATCGCCATAGACCTCGTCAGTGGAGATGTGATGGAACCGGAGATCATGCCGCCTCGCCGCTTCGAGCAGCACGTATGTGCCGTCGATGTTGGTGCGCAGGAATGGCGCCGCGTCCAGGATGGAGTTGTCGTTATGCGATTCGGCGGCGAAGTGGACGATCGCATCGATGGGTGGCAGAGTCGATTGTGCAGAGACCAGGGACTCGACCAATTCCGCGTTACAGATATTGCCGTGGACGAACGTCATACGATCATCGGGTACGCCGATCAGATTCGCTCGGTTGCCGGCATACGTGAGGGCGTCCAGCACTGTGATATGGATATCGGGGTGTTCGCGCACCACATGGTGCACGAAGTTCGCGCCGATGAATCCCGCACCGCCGGTGACCAGCAGATGCCGAGGCCGGAATGCGTCTCGTTCGTCAGTCATGACACCCATGGTAAGTGAACGTCGGGAATAGACTGATTCCTTGAGCATAGCAATGATAGTGACGTGACCACCAAGATCCGCGGCAGATTACCTTGGCCGCATGGAGCTTATGGCGGGCCAGTAAACGGCAACTATAGGACGCCGATCAGGTCAGGTGCTTCGGTGCGGCTGAAACGGCCGCTTCAAGACGCTGCTTTTCCTCCGACACAATCCGTTGCGCGATTTCAGTGACCTTATGGGTAATCCACATATTCGCCGTAGTGCCAGCGCTGTAGTCCGCTTCGGCATACATATCGATGCGACCATCCTCACGGAGCTGTTCCACTTGCGCGAATGCTTTCTTGTTCCCCTTCGGATACACGGCGAATGTCGAACCGCCGTAGTGTTTGACCACGGAAAAGGCGGGCACATCACTGGGCCCATCCGCAATGTAGATCATGTTCTCGAACCGTACGCGACGCAGATTCTTGGGCACGCGGGCATTGACGTCAATGCCCTCCTCCACGGGAACGCCTTTGTTGATTTCAAAAAGCGCCCGTGTCTTCGACGTGTTGTCGATGGTGTACCCCAGCTCGCCGATGACCGAATCGCCTTCAGCGTTGCGCGTTTCGATAAGTTCACATCCCCAAATATGGTCAACGTGATCGGATACCGCCGACCCTCGGATCACCTCAGCCATACCAGTGCTGACGATGTAATGCTCCACTCTGATGCCCCGCTCGGCAAAACTCTTATTACTGCCGATTACGGACCGTGTGCTGTCGAATATCTCCGGCACACCTGGATAGAAATTCAATTCACTGCCGGATTCTCGCAGAATCGCATTGTTCAGCCCTTCAAACTTTCCACCCGGTTGAGTTTCGTGGATGAACCGATTCAGATAAATGGTGTCTTTGTTGACCTCTACACCTTGTGTCTTTCGATAATGTTCCGGCAGGGCATTGACTTCCTCCCAGAATTGCTCAGCATTCACATTGTATCGAGCGAATAACGGATCCTGCATGTAACCGTCAACCAAGGTGCGGTCGAAATCCCAAATCACGGCGATCACATTGGCCATATGGCCTCCTTTTCGGAGTCACGGCGATTTTGGTTGCGCGACTCCATCATATGTCAATCTACCGCTTCAGCACTATCGATACCCAGTGCACAAACGCTTCCGTCAGCGTCACCGGTGCGACTTCCAGATAAGGTACGCGGAAAGCGTGATGCCGTCCATGATGTTGCCGGCACGTACCATGTCCTCGAATTCGTTGCAGTCCAGCCATTGCAGACGCGGATCGTTGAGCGCGGCGGCGTCGGCGCGATCCGCGGATACCCGAAGTTCCACGACCGCGATGGAGTCACGCAGTTTTCCGGTATCGGCATGGATCATCTGCAAAGTGTGATGCGAGAGCGAACGTATGCCGGTTTCCTTCATCAGTTCGTATTCGGCAGTGTCGCCAACGATAAGTCCAGGCTCTCCGAGGCTACGCGGAAATTCCCATTCGTCTGAGTTCGTGGCGATACGCCAATGCCGTACCAAAAGGACTCGCCCGTCCGGGCGGACCGCCACGCATACCACGCTGGGCTGCCCGCCACGGACTTGTGCGAAATACATAGGGTACGAAGGAGATGAAACATCTTCGGCACTCGTTTCGCCGTCATCAGCGCGTGCGACGTTGGCACAGATGACTTCGAACTGAGCATCATCGCCGCCACGAAACACGGTTTCCTCGCTTTGCACGATGAAATCCGTATCCATTCCGGTGCGGATACCGCTGACCGGCGACTGTTTCATATCCTCCATAATGTGCTGTCTACTTGGTGAGCATGGGGTGGATTTGTTCCTGGTAGGCGGTCAGGGCGGTGTCGATGACCTGGTGCATGTCGTAGTACTTGTAGGTGCCCAGGCGGCCGCCGAACACGGTGTTGGGCACGGTCTGCTCGAGTTCCACGTACCGGGCGTACAGCTCCCGGTCCTTCTCGGTGTTGATCGGGTAGTACGGCTCGTCGCCGCGCTCTGCGAACCGGCTGTACTCCTCCCACACCACCGTGCGCCCGTGGTTCTGCGAATCGTGGCGTTCCGGGTTGAAGTTCTTAAACTCGATCGCGCGCGTGTACGGCACATCCGCGTCCGAGAAGTTCATCACCGGGCAGCCGAAATGGTCGTCCTCGTCGTAGCGGACCTCCTTGAAGTCCACCGTCCGCCACTTCAAATCGCCCAGAGCGTAGTCGAAGTACCGGTCCACCGGGCCCGTGTACACCACCGGCACGCCCGCCGCGTTCAGCGCCTCCCTGTTGTACGGCTGGGAGGCGTCGAAGAAGTCCGTGTTCAGCGACACGGTGATGCGCGGGTCGTCGATCATCCGCTCGAACCACGCCGCGTACCCGTCCCTGGGCAGGCCCTCCCACGTGTCTTTGAAGTACCGGTTGTCGTAGTTGAACCGCACCGGCAGCCGGCTGATGATCGACGCGGGCAGCTCGCCGGGGTCGGTCTGCCACTGCTTGCCCGTGTACTCCTTGATGAACGCCTCGTACAACGGGCGTCCAATCAACGAGACGCCCTTGTCGTCCAGGTTCCCCGGGTCCCTGCCCGCCAGCTCGCCCGCCTGCCCGGCGACCAAAGCCCTGGCTTCGGCCGGCGTGTAGTGCGCGCGGAAGAACTGGTTGATCGTGCCCAGGTTGATCGGCAGCGGGTACACCTCACCCTTGTGCGTGGCGTACACGCGGTGCACATAATCCGTGAATTCGGTGAACCGGTTGACGTACTCCCACACCCGCGGGTTCGACGTGTGGAACAGGTGCGCCCCGTACTTGTGGATCTCCGCCCCGGTCTCCTCGTCGAAGTACGAGTACGCGTTGCCCCCGATATGGTCGCGCACGTCGATGATACGGACGGTCGCGCCCGCCTTCTCCACCGCCTGCTGCGCCACCGTCAGACCGAACAGGCCCGCGCCGACCACCACCAAATCCGGATACGTCACTGAATCGGCCATGTCATACTCCTTCAACAATCAGTTAGAGTACAGTCGATTGACTGTACGCCATACCGAACATCGTACATGTTCGTTTCTTGTACTACTGTACGGCACATTCGCTTCCGACTATTCTGCCGACGATTCCTCTTCGAAGATTTTCGCCCAGTTATCGATTGATGGCAGGTTGTATGCCTTGTACTCAGCGGAAATCTTTTTCCAGTTCTTCTGCAGTTTTCGAGATAGACGAATCGTTTCAAACAATTCCTTGCGGAAACGCTTGTCATCACGCTTAAACCATGCCACAGAATCACCATCCGGCGCCGTGACCAAGGCAGAATCAATTCCAGCAAAAGCAAGCCACGTCCATGCGGTATCTTGCGCATCTATGGCTGTGTCAGGACGCGTCATCTTATCCGGATTGGTGCGGCCGAGCAAACCTTTCAGTACCATCTTGATGCCGAGCTTATGCCGCTGGGATGCGGACTTAGGCATATACCGAGGAGAGACAACCTCGCGTTCGGGAGCAGGGAATTCGTCAAAGCTGGCTTTGGTCTGCGCATCAGTAAATTGCGAACGGACCTTCCGCACTTCTCCCAGCTTGGTCGGCAGGCAATCAGCGATATAGGCAGGTCCACGAAGAATGTCACGCAGTGCCATGTTGCGTAGCACCATGGCCGAATAGATGAATCTCACACCCAAGCTGATCTGCGAATAGATATTTTCCCGCACCACATGCTTGCCCACTGCATCAGACTGAGTGGTTAGCGCGGCAATCCACCGGTTACGGTTCGTGAAATACTCTTCCCAGGTCCGGGCATTGTCTTTCCCGTGCCATGCTTGATGCCACACTGCCACACCAGGAAGGCAAACGGTGGGGTACCCAGCGTTCTTGGCGCGCAAACCAAATTCGATATCATCGAACTTGATGAATACCGGCATGGACAGTCCGATCTCTTTGAGAACCTTGACCGGAATCAAACACATCCACCAACCGTTGAAATCTTCATCGATACGCTGATGCCGCTCCGGCGAATCACGTAATGGCTCTACAGCAAAATCATGGTTGTATCCCAACCCTCGCGAAGGATGCATCCACATATGCAATGGGTCAATACGCTCACCCTGCGTATACAGAATGGTGCGGTTATCCAGATGGAGCATACCGCCACCAACCAATACAGGCTTGGTTGCATAATCAGCGAACTGAACAGCTCGAAGAATCGCCTCCGGCTCACTGATGGCATCATCATCCAACAGCAATGTGTACTCGCTCTTGCCGGCCTTTACCGTTTCATACATACCCCGGGAGAAGCCACCGGAACCACCAAGGTTTCGCTGACGGATATAGGTTAGCTGATCACCCAGCTCCTGAGCCACGGCATCGAAACCCGGCTGGTCACACACCAGATCACTGCCTTGGTCCGTGCAGTACACGGTGTCGAGGCGCTTGCGCAGTTCCGCCGCCTGACTGATGGCTGTAAGTTGACCGATACAGTAAGGAGCCCGGTTGAATGTGGTGATGGCAATTGACAGCGTAGTACAAGTCTGCGCGGTCCGAGCGGAGACCGGCACTTGCCAAGAGGCATCGGAAACCTGCAATTCAGCGTCAGGTGAAGCTTCGACGTCGAACCATACGTAGCCACCGTCCATGAATCCGGTTATCGGCACATCCAACACCACACGGTCGGTTTCAGAACCGGCAACGTCAACAGCGATAGTGCCAACAGGCACAGACAGGCCACGACCATTGGACTTGTACACATATAAGGTTCCCGTCCCCCGCACCTCCGCAGCAAACCGTACCGTGTCTACCGCAGTCCAACGACGCCAGTACCCGGCGGGGAAAGCGTTAAAGTACGTACATAACGAGGTACGAGACCCTTTGCGGACGACGAGCGCAGTGCGAGAGTGGACGATAAACGTGTCCTTGCCAGCGTAGCCTGTAGCACCGGATTCGGCGACGCCACGCTTGACTAGATGCTCGAAGGATGACTGATTCATCCCGCCAAAATCCAAGGTGCGCATGTCGATACGGGAGTCCAATGTGGTTTCCGGCAACACTGGCGGCGTCCAGTCCAAAGCATAAAGAGGCAACGTCAGTTCAGCATCCTTGACCGGGTATACAACGCGTACGACGTCTTCCCACGTATCAGCGTTTTTCTTCTCCGTCACGTCGTTATCCGTCATGTTTCTGCTCCCATAGCTACGAGTTCTGTTGCGTACATTGTAACCGTCGCGCACAATCACCATTGTGCACAATCATGCAATGTCGATATCATGGACTTCGCCATGACGTCTATCCTTCAGTCGCGCTGTTATCCATTTGAGCTAGCCGACCCATCACTATGTCCAATTCGTTACGTGTCGCCGGATGACTTCAGTCATATCATCGGCTGGCGTAATCATCATTGCGCTGTCGTTCAGCAATGCGTAAGAACTACGACAATGAGGATCCTGAATCAGGAAACTGCACGCATTGTCATCAAGCGCAACCGCCACGGCATCCGTATAATTCGTATCTGGGGAATGGGGAGTACGCAATGACGCAATTAACCGAAATTCACCGTCATTAAATAGGTTTAGTGGCATTTCAAAATATGCTTTATGATGTCCATGCTTCTTCATACGCATCACCATTGAGCCAGTATCATAGGTGATTCCACCTCGACGGATATCATGTAGCGCAACTGCTAGATAAAAATCTCCCGGTTCATCATATTGATATTCAATATAAAATCTGAATTTATCTTTGGTTGTGTAAATCTTTTGCTCAACCGGCACAGTACGAAGTAAAGGACAACGCTCATTTAGCCCGTTCGGATAGCCACCACTTGCAGCTTGACGCTCTTTTGCGAGTTTCCGCTCTGCTTCAAGGTTGGCCAAAGTATATTCCTGCGATACAGACTCAGGATCGCCTACGGCGATAACTTTGCCATCCTGAATCATCAAAGCCCTAGTGCAGTATTTCTTCACTGCACTCATATCATGAGTTACTAGAACAACGGTCTTAGTCGGATCTTTCTTGATTTCAGTAAAAAAGTCATTACACTTGCGCTGAAATGCCTCGTCGCCGACGGCAAGAACCTCGTCAAGAACCAGAATATCGCCTTGAGCTTTGATGGCCACAGAGAACGCTAAACGCACCTGCATGCCGGAGGAATAGTTTTTTAGCTTCTGGTCCATGAATTCCTCGAGCTCGGCAAACTGCACGATGTCGTCATACATTGCATCGATTTGCTCAGTAGTGAAGCCGAGCAAAGCACCATTCAAATAGACGTTCTCACGCCCGGTTAGTTCCGGGTTAAAGCCGACTCCCAGCTCAATAAACGGCACTAACTTCCCGGAAACACGAATCTCACCATGTTCGGGATAGTAAATTTGCGAAATCAGCTTCAGTAGCGTGGACTTACCACCGCCATTACGACCTACGATACCGAAGAACTCGCCTTGATGAACTTCAAAGCTGACGTCCTGAAGTACCTGCTGCATCTTGTAACCTTTGATGCCCTTGGTCCAGTTGATGAACGCCTGCTTAAGACCTGTAGCCTGTTCCGTTGGTAGTTTGAATGACTTGGAGACATGACTAGCGGAAAGTACCACAGGAGAGTCAGAGTAATCCCGCTTTTGCTGTGCAGTACCCATATCTTGGTCGGTTTGCCGGTTCTCTCCCATTTACATCACCTCCGCAAACTTCTTACTATTACGACGGAATAGATATACGCCCAACCACAGTGCCAGCACCGTCAATGCAATTGGGAACAGACGGATACCCCAATTGGTGAACTGATTCCAGATGGTTGGCTGTGTCTCTGGCGCAATGAAATTGTGTCTGATGTCTTGAATGCTTTGGGCAATCGGATTCAGCAATTCCAGACGGGCCAATGTGGCCAAGATACCGCCTCGATCAGTCACATAACTCAGCGGATAGATAATCGGCATCGCATAAAAGATCAACTGCTGAAGCACATCCCAGATATGTGCTATATCACGGAAATAGACATACATTGTAGCCATGATGAGCGTGATTGCTAACGTAAAAGCATACAGTTGAATGATGTTCAGCGGCAACAGCACCACACACCAAGTGAATTGCACGCGAGCAATCAGCGCGAAAATCAATACTACAATCAAATTGATTGCATAGCTAATCAGTGCTCCCATGGTGGCGGAGACCACCACAATATAGTTTGGGAAATGAATCTTACGAAGTAAATCGCCGCGGTCGACCACCGACCGTAACCCTACGCTTGCCGATTCAGTAACAAACTGCCATGAGCTGATGCCCAGCAACAGCACTACGGGATACGTTGGAGTGCCATCGGACATACGCAGGAACTTGCCAAATACCACGTACATCACGCAAAACATCATCAACGGCTTGAGCACCGACCAAGCAATGCCCAGGAACGATCCCTGATAGCGTAGACGGAAGTCAGTTCTGACCAGTCCGCGCAACACCACCCACGCATAGCCGTATCGGGCTTGCATCTTCTTCACCAAGTTCGTCACAGAATTCATCCTATCAATGTCTGGGAACCAACATGGACGAGACGGCGCGCATGGTCACAGACATCGCATCACTTGTAGCGTATGGAATATGCCCGAACGCATATCGTATCTGGGTGACCATCCCAGAGCTTTAAGTTTGTCCACGGACATCACAGCACGATTCGCTGTCGAATATCCCTGCGCTTCCTGCGTGTCGGGCATCTCAAACACCACATTGACGTCGCATGCCATCGCCACCATTCCTGCCAGGTCACGCAGAGTGACATCGGATGACGTGTCAGCGACGTTATATGCTTCTCCCGACTGACCATCGATCATGCATCGCAACAGAGCCGACACCGCATCCCCCACATATACATATGAAAACATCTGAGTTCCGTCGCTTTTTAATACGATGTCCTCACCGGCAAGACCACGATGAAGAAACTGCGACAACGCTTTGGAATCCGTAGGCAGCAATGTGGGACCGTACACCCGAGCCAATCGTGGCACCACCGAACGGACACCATACTGTCGGGCATAAGCCTGGCATAGACTCTCCCCTAGACGTTTCGCCTCCGGATATCCGGCCCTCAACGTATTGGAATCAATGTAACCGCAATAATCCTCGGCAAACTTGTCCGCATCGCCGCGGTTTCTGCCATAAATCTCCACCGACGAAGCAAACACAAACTCGTTGCATCCTTCATAGATAGTCCTGCGTCGCTCCCTAGAACTGAGGCTATAATCAAGCAAGTTTTTAAGTCCAAACACGTTGGAGGCAATGGTGTCCACAGGTTCAGTCGTATACGCCAACGGATGGGTAGTACTAGCCAAATGAATGACAATGTCCGAGTCGACTCTGGGAACCGAACCCGGTTCGCCGATGTCCATACGCTCGAACGCGAAATGGGCATTATCCCAGTAAGGCAATCGTTGCAGTGCTTTGTCACGGTTACGTCCCAATGCAAGAACGTCACATTTGAAATCATCCCGCCTGTTTTTCCACATCAGCACATCGATCAAAAATGCGCCAATCATTCCTGTAGCTCCGGATATGGCCACACGGCGACCGTCTATAGCAGACCAGTCAATGGGCAGCGAAGCATAATAATCCAAATCATCCGTGTACTGCGCAACGTCCAGTCGATTCACGAAACCAATACCCCAATCGTGCGAGTGATTATTTCAACCATTTGTCCTCGTCCGATTCCAGATACGCTTTGAACAATTCCAAATCGGCCTTTGTGGTCAGCTTAATGTTCCGGTCAGAGCCTTTGGCAAAATACAGTGTCTTCCCCAGCTCCACCATCATGGTGTTGGTGTAATTCGAACCGCTGATGGCCACACCTTCTGCAAAAGCCTGCCGATACGCATCAAGCAGGTCAGCATATCGATATGCCTGTGGCGTGGATACACGACGTATGGTCTCGCGAGGGATAAATGCCGCTGTTGATTCAGGATCATCTGCAGATACCACAAAAATCTGTTCGTTATACGGCATCGATGTCACAGCGTTTCCTTTTTCCCGACACACACGAATAACGTCGGTAAGTACATCACTATCAATCAGCGGACGGATGCCATCATGGATGATGATGATATCGTCAGGCGCCATTTCAGTATTCAAATATTCGACACCGTTACGAATGGATTCCTGCACCGTCGAGCCTCCCGGCACAATCCAACGTAACTTATCGATGTTGAACTGTTTGGCGTAGGCGTCCACTACAGCTTCCCAACCTTTAATACACACCACTAAGATAGAGTCAATCAATTCATGACGCTGAAAACTTTCTAATGTGTATATAAGCACAGGCTTATCAAGGACATTGATAAACTGTTTCGGGATATCCTGCCCCATACGTGACCCAGAACCACCAGCGACAATAATCGCTATATTGTTGACGGACTTCCCATCCATACTCATGGCTATTACCCCCTCTTCTTACTTATATACGCTTCAATAGCAGAATGATTCATGTTATTCAATTCTTCCGTAGATACATGTACCCAATGCAATCCAATATCATCAGGAAGGCTGAAAATGTCACCATATGAATGTTCCAGAAAATACATATAAGAAGCTGGAGCTGGATACATATGTCCCTCAAATTGAAGATTTGCGCAGGGAAACATCATATCCAATGCGCAAATCCATGCTAGCCCATATGGTTGATCCATATTATCAAAAGATCGGACCACACCTGTTGCACAATCAGCTGAGCAGCCTACACCTATCGAAGTTAGAGATTCCAATGCGCCATCGAAAACTTCGGAAATAGATTCTCCTAGAGGTGAATCGGCATCTTGATAGACATCTTCTGCCCATGCTGGGCCAATTACAGGATCTGCTTCAATTTCAGCGATAGTTTTACGCCGTACTTGCAAAGTTTCATTGAACGTCTTCTCGCTAATATCGGAACACCAATCAAACGGAAACAGATCAATAAAACCTGGAATCTGTTCATTCCTAGGTTTGAAGCGAATTTGCCGACAATGAGCAATTCGATCCCACACTACAGTAACTTGATACTCTGGATCATCACGCAATTCATGCATTAACCGGTAAATATCTTCTCGCATCATACCTAAATCAAGATCGTCATCCCAGGGAATAAAACCATGATGCCTTACTGCCCCAAGAAGTGTTCCACCCACCAACCAATATCGAGTAATCCCATATCGCTTACAAACATCAGCAAAATCCTCCAACATCACAGCAAGCACCTGTTGCAAAGTACCAATACGTCCAGATGCTTTAGGCATATTCAAGAAAAATCTCTGTCTTGCATCCGCATCGTCTTCGCCATCGAAGCGATATAATGACCAAAATCGAATATCACTTTTCCCTTTCTCTGCGATCTGACCCCTGCGAAGATCATTGATGCCATCTTGAATAATTCGCTGCATTTCCGGCAAGCGATCTTCCATTTCCCGCAACATTCTCTGGCAATCATCAACCTGTCTCTGTAAACCAATAACCTGTTCCTGAAACGTTTTTACAGACGTCTGTACAGAACGATCTGAAGGCCAAAAAAACCTTTCCCTTAGTCGGCGTAGTACTGACACCATCGTCTCTTCCCCTTTCGTGTATACCTGCTCGTGATTCTGAAATGGCAATGAAGATTGGATTCCCTATTCGAAAACCACCATACACAGTCATCTCATTTGACGTATTACTCCTATATAGTACAATATTTGCACTTTACCCACGCCCATGCCTTATGTCAATGGTGGAAAATTATAAGACTATACAATCAAAATCTTTTCTCCAACCAATCATTCGGATAACTAGCACTTAAATAGAATAACAAATATACATTCGCGCACAAAGCCTCATGCAAGAAAGAATATTCCCAATATCATACAATTGAGTCGACTGTCGATATTGGCACAATATTGACACTCATAGCGCCATAGATACCGAATAAGACTTTTACTAAAGACAAATAGGTCATCCAATGTATTCATATATACATTGGATGACCTATTGACCTCAAAAAAAATTACTCCATGTTTAAATAGTGTTTCCAATACTTAATCGACGTCAACTCTTTACGGGCAGCAGAGTATTCTTGGCGCAATCTCGCAATATTAGCTTTATAATAACGCAAATCACGAGCATATCGCTTCTTAATTTCGGAATAACGTTTTGTATCTTTAACTCGGATTATCCCCTTACGGTTATACCAATCAATAACAATTAGTTTATTTTTGCCCCTGATTACACCAGCAGGATACACCCATCCCTGTAACGGAATAACAGCATACCCCTCACCGCGAACCTTCAGGATACGTTGCCCATTATCCGTAATTAAATCCCGCAGTCGTTGCGGAATGCTTCGTGGTTTATCGCTTTCGATCAGCTGACGGTCAACTTTCTTTAAATCAAAACCGTGAAGATCCGGATCTTCATTAGCCATCTTTTGCAACTCATCAAAACCGACTAGTTGTTCTTTATTCCGATTTGCTGCCATGAAACTCGCTTCAGCCTGCCCTACTTTACTTATGAACTTTGGCCCCTTTAGGAAATCTTCAAAAGCGTCTAGACACAGCTCAGCATTGGCATAACCAAATTTTTTCAACTCTAGACGGATATTGTTATGCAGCTCATGCATAAAATCTGCCTCAGGGGCCATACCAGTTGCAGCTTGGGCAATCATTGTATTACGCGTAGTCTGGTACCGTTCAACAGCCGCGTTATAACGCTCATGGAACGACATATGCCACACGCACAAACTATTCATCGTAATAAAGTTTGTCTTACAACGAATACCGTACTCGGCGTCATCACAACGAACAAAGAACGGCAAGGGAAGACCATTCTTCTTAATCAAAGACATCGGGATGCAGCAATACCACCACGCGGCATACATGTTATTACGCTGCCAGTCAGTGGGGTCATACAACTCGTTATAAATCAAATTCCCAAAAACTGTCAGACGGAGAGACGGTTTACAGGGCGAGAAAGTTCCTTGTGCCGTCATATTTCCGACATCTTCCCACTGATCTTCACCAATCTCATAGTCAAGCATAGCACCGCTAATTAGTGCTTCCGAATACTCATCATTAACTAGGCGAAGCAGGTTATAGGTACGCTTGATGCTTTCAGGAGAGACGGCCACATCATCGTCCATCAACAGGATATTGGTGGCCTGCGGTGTCTGTTCCATTGCCTCAATCATGCCGCGGGTGAAGCCGCCGGCACCTCCCACATTGTCGTTGGGCCGCACATATACGTGTTCGCTGCTCAACGCCTCCGCGTCAAGCGTACGGCCGTTGTCAATCACATACATCGTAAAGTGCTCGGAAATATCCTCGCCAGAGTCGATGATCTGGGACTTGACCAGCTTGATGTTGCGTTCGATAAAGCTTTCCTTCTTGAACGTCGTAGTGGACAGTGCAAGTTCCACGTCGCGCAATTTACCGTCGTAGTTGACCGAGTAGTAACTGTTGCGGATGTATACACGGCCCTCAGTGATAATGCGAAAACCGACAAGGACCATCTTGTCTGTGATGATGAGCGGGATGTCCAGCATCTGCCAGTCTTCGGAAGCCTTCAGCTCATGCGTGGTCCCATCGACATCCTGGGAATGCGCAGAGAATGCGTCACCCATCGTTTGGTTCACCGTACAGGCGGCCCCCTTAAGTTCTAGATGAAGAAAGAACCCATCGGCGATAGTATACTTCCTGAGCTTCAACACCGACAGCGAATTAAAATACGTGGTGTAATCGTACTCACCCTTGCCGTACATCATCCACTCACCGGCATCGGTGTCAAATATCACCGGCTGGTCGCCGTTACAGTACATCGTGGGATAAGCCAGCGACCGCGGATTGGTCTCCAACAGCACGTTGGCGAACTTCATAGTGCTCACTGTTAATAGCACCGCCCTTCTTGTACACATCCATCGGATACGATATAAATCTCACTTGATATGATAGCGAATACAAAAGAAGAATGAATCGTGTACTGCGGGAAGGTCTTTCCCGGATATACGACACTCACTAATTGAGGGAAGAAGCAGGTCAAACTATGCCTTCGCGTATACGATACTTCGACATCGCTAAAGGTATCGCGATGTTGTGCGTAGTGTTGGGTCACAGCATCCTTATCACCAATGCATTCACACCTGTCGGGACCGGACAGCTTACCATACTCAATGTTTGCTTCACTTTCCATATGCCACTGTTCTTTATCCTTTCCGGTTATTTTATGAAAGTACCGGGAAAATTCTCTTGGGAGAAGGAAAGCCGGGAACTACTAGCCACATATGCCATTACTGCAACGGCGACAATTGTCGTCAATACAATTTTGGCGTTTATCCTACGTACCGGCACCAAAGCGACATTCGCTGGATGGGCAGCGGCAGCCTTCTATGGTGCGGGTGATTTGGCCACAAACTACTTATGGCCTGTGCCATATCGTATCGGGGCCATATGGTTCCTGCTCGCCCTGTTTTGGGCGCATTTGTTTGTTTATTGGATTTCCCGAAGGAAACACCCATTGCTGTGGGTGGTTTTATTTTTTCTTGTAGGGTATTTCAGCGCGAAGATTTTCTGGCTTCCGTTGAGCATCCAGTCAGGTATGACAGCCACAGTGTTCCTGTATTTCGGTATTGATGCCCGTCGGCACCGTTTACTGGATGCATTCCGTCAACGTCCGTATTTGTGGATTCTCACAGCAGCCATCTGGATCATTTTCATTTGGAAGTTCACCGGCTTCAGTATGGCAATGAACAATTACGGTGTGTATCCTATTCTTGACCTTTTTGGCTCTTTATGCGCATGTCTGTGCATAATGGGAATCGCTATGTTATGCGATAAATGGCTGGATATGATAAGCAGGGGTCTAGCGTTGATCGGCCGTCATACGTTGGCAATTCTTTGCGTACATCTTTTCGAGGACAACCTCATACCTTGGGCTGTAGTGTTGCCATGGTTGTCTGCCATAACCCATGAGCATATGACAGGTCTCGTTCTTTTCGTAGTTCGATTTGCCATCGATTGTTTGCTTGTTTGGGGTCTATATCATGTGCCCAAAGTAAATGAAGTTTTCTTTCCGATATTACGGAAAAGACAACTGAAAGTCTGAATTGACCCCTCGTTGAGGGGTCAAACTTATTCAGACAAACAAGAACCATGAATATACTTGCCACCACAGTCTGCTACCTAGAGGGGTAGACGTCTGGGCGACAATATGTAGAAAAGTATATATCCATGTAATCACAATAGCTGTTACTACGATACCAATGATGATTTTTGTCAATCTAAATGACGCTAATGTGTACGTATATTCGCCCCCTACTGGCACAGTGGATACAGAATCTTGTATTTCAGATATTACTATAAAGCACAGGGCAAAAAGCAGCATGATTGCCCAGCCGAAATCAAGGATATAGCGCACGTCATATCCGACGATATGAACATCGAAACTGAATACCACAATAAGATAGGCTATAGTTCCGAGAAAAAGGGGCACAAGTTTCTTTTGCCTTAATTCATGTCGCCAGTTCCACAGTAGCAGCACAATTACCGTAAAAGGAGCGATTAACGTGAAGTATCCACCGTAACTGGGCTGCATGGGGGTCCATATCCCCATTTGCTGTTGTGTGGTTATTGAGAAGGGAAAAGATAGTGTGAGGTACGGAGGCTGAAAGAAGTAAAGGAAAATCAACGGAACCAGTTGAGTCCATGGAAGATCGTGGTGGGTCATATCGTAACCGGTAAGGTTATAGTTCGCACCAAAATCAAATGGACTACCAAACCGAGCGTGATTATACGCTAGCAACGGTATGAAAACCACAAGGAACGGCAACAACGCACACGTCCACGTACCGATTTCATTAATGAGTCCTTTACGGTCTTCGCGTCCTTGCCGCCACAAATCGGCAATATCTTCACCGAAAATTGGAAGTGCCAGAACTGCAGCCAAAATCAGCTGCGGACGACATCCTAATGTCAGGGCCATGAAGAAAGAGCCTGCTACTAACCAACCCTTGTTGAGATTGGTCAATTTAGATTTGAACCAACATGCCAGTGCAATGAATACGCAGGCCAAACCAAGAGTTTGTGGAATTTGATAGAACAACATGTGCTGAATGGTATATGACAGCGGTAAGCTAAAGGATAGGACTGAAACAGCCAGCAGCACACTTCCAGTGCTTACCCGTACGCCGCGAGAAACCAACCAACGAGCAACTTGCAGTAATGCGACGATTCCAGCGATCATGACGAGTAGCACTAAGATGATGATAGCTATACCTACGTTTAAGTTATTGCCGGTAATTAGCCTATAGGGGGCAAACAGCACCAGCGCGGGCAATACACCAAAATAGCAGTAATATTTCCCGTCCTTAAATGCAACATCAAAATAAATAGGGGTGTTATCAGTTGTGGTTTGGGCAATCTGTGTACGTAGAGCATAATCATAAGGGTTATTCATTTGCGCCAAATCACTATTAACTGGCAAATCCAAGTACACATGTCCTTGTAGTAACGCATTAGCCAGATGCGCATACTGGTCAAAATCGACCATGCTGCCGTTGGCCATTTCACTTTGACCTGAAGGTGCCTGCAGGCCGCCAGCGACGAGCCACGCACAAAAAAGGAAACCAATTTGTACCATTGCAGCAATAGCGATTCCTACTCTGTCGAATAGAACATTGCTGCCGAAACGTTTGCGATATAGAAATGATCCAGGACGAAACAAGATGATGATGGCAGCGATAACGATTTCTAATCCCAATCGAACGATATCAATATTAAAAGGGATGACGGGATTAACTGTGATATCAGACAGAGGAATAACATCACCGTCCGTTACTTTGTACTGAAAACGAACTTCCGTGGCCCCGCCGCCAACATGCGAATATCTGGAAATATGAGATATGGTAGAATATCCGACAGTAGCTGTAGCGGCATACCAATTACTATCAGTTGATTTTTTCGTAAAAATAGTCCAGCTAAGCGATTGATCAGCACTTTCACCAGCTGATGGCTCTACATATAGGTAATCGATGGGTTCATCGCTGGCAATGGAGCGCCAAGCTTCATCGCTATCAGTTACTTTCGCGGTTCCATCCTTCTGCACTTGCAAACCGGTACCGATACCAGTGATATTGGCCTCGGTAGGAGTGGTGTTCAACGTTTGCCAGAAAGGCAAATTGAACAGAAAAATCTCGATGACTGCAAGGAACACGATTACTACAATCGGGACGATGTGGGAACGAATGAGGCGAATAAAATTCCCTCCCGTGCACATTACATCTTGCTTCTTCATTCTGTTTAGTATACCCGCACGATCCGTCGGCCACCATCGCGGCTATAGTGGTAAACATGCCAGTTAAGAACAAAGAACCGAAGGTTGCGATACTTCTCCCCTGTTACAACGAAGAAGTCACCATCGGTAAAGTCGTCCGGGACTTCCAGATGACACTGCCTAACGCCGCTATCTACGTCTACGACAACAACTCCACAGATCACACCGCAGAAATCGCTACGCGAGAAGGTGCAATCGTCCGCAAGGAACCGCGTCAGGGCAAGGGCAATGTCATCCGCGCCATGTTCGAGGACATCGATGCCGATGTTTATATCATGGCCGACGGTGACGATACCTACCCGGCCGATGCCGCCCCAGCCATGGTCGAGAAGATTCTCGAAGGCTATGACATGGTGATCGGGGATCGCCTCAGCTCCACATACTTCCAAGAGAACAAGCGGCCGTTCCACAACTTCGGCAACCGACTAGTCCGCGGCTCGATCAACACTCTGTTCGGCGCACACGTCACCGACATCATGACCGGATATCGCGCATTCTCGTTCACGTTCGCCAAGACCTATCCGGTTCTTTCCCGCGGTTTCGAGGTCGAGACCGAGATGACGATCCACAGCCTGAACAACAATCTGCGACTCTACGAGATGCCGATCCAGTACCGGGACAGGCCTGAAGGTTCGGTTTCCAAGCTTGATACCGTGGGCGACGGCATCAAGGTCATGAGCACCATCTTCCGGATGATCCGCGAATACAAGCCGCTGCCGTTCTTCGGCGGGTTCGGGCTTCTCTTCGGCGTCATCGGGTTGATTCTGACCATCTCGGTAGGCATCGATTTCATGCATACCGGTATCGTGGCACGATTCCCCACGCTCATCGGTGCGGTTATGCTCATCATCGCAGGCCTCCTGCTCATCGTGGCGGGCATCATCCTCGATGTCATCGCCAAGAACAACCGAAAGACCTTTGTCATAGACACCAATAGATTCGCTTTCCTGAAGCGGCATCATAGCTGATTATTCGACAACACCTTACAGGGATGCCTCCATATCCGACAACAGATACGGAGGCATCCCTGTTATGTACGAGAATCCGTCTACTTGATCGTCCACCGTTGCGCCTTGGTGCCATTGCCCGCGTAGAGCTGCACGTTCGCGCCGTTTGAGGTCATACCACCGTAGACGTCCAGTACCTTTCGGTCGTGCATGCCGGAATAGAACGTATAAGACCCATCTGCGTTCTTGATCGCAATCCACTTCTGCGCCCACGTGCCGTTCGATGCATACTGTTGCACATTCGCCCCATCCGCGGTCGAGGCTCCATTGACGTCCAATACCTTGCCGGAGCCGGCATTCGTCAATGTCACGTATCCCTTGGAATCATGCGTCACCCGCCACCGCTGCGCATTGGTACTGTTGGACTGATACAGCTGCACATTCGCACCGTTGGCGGACGAGCCGCCGGAGACATCCATTACCTTGCCCGATTGCAACGCGGTCTCCACCACGTACGTGCCGTCGGTCAGGTCTCCGCGGTGCTTGCTGGCCAGCTCATCCAAATACTCCCGCACGGTGGGCGCCTTGCTGATCGTCCACTGCTGGGCGTTGGTGCCATTGGCCGTATACGACTGCAATTTCACCGAATTGGCTGCATTGGCGTTGGGAACATCGATGGCCTTGCCCGCCTTACTGTTCAACAGTGCAACCTTCGAGCCATACTTCACAGCCACCCACCGCTGGGCCTGCGTACCGTTCGCCGCATACTGCTGAACCGCACCACCATTACCCATGGTGCCACCGGCAATCTCTACCAATTTCCCGGATTTGACATTAGTGATCTGGTACACACCGTTACCGACCTCTGCGAACCGATATTTCTGCGCATCGGTGTCGTTCCAGCCATACAGCTGAACCGCAACCTTGTTGGCGGTCGCCCCACCGGCGATATCCATCACCAGCTTGTTATTGATGGCGGAGGCAATCTTCACCGTGGTATTAATCGGAATCCCCGCATCTACGGAAGACAACAGGAACCGTTGCGCGTTGGTGCCGTTCGGCTCATACAGTGCGATTGCCGTACCATTCGCAGTAGCGGCACCGGCCAAATCCAAAACCCAATTCCCCAACGCTGATTGCAGATAATACCCGGGATTAGCGTCGCGAATAAACCAACGCTGTGCGGCACTCCCATTCGGCTCATACTGCTGTACCACCGCGGAGTTACCCGGCACCGCGTTCAATACGTCCAACGCTTTGCCGGAATTCACATTGGTAATCACATAGCTGCCATCTGATTGCTTGGTGAAAGTAAAACGTTGCGCACCGGACTTGTTATAGCCGTACAACTGGGTCTTTACGCCATTCTGCGTTCCGCCACCGGCAATCTCCAGACTCGACGAATCCTTCAGATACGCATTGATGTAATACGTGCCGTTCGGAATTTCAACCTTGGTCATCGACGTAACATCGTGCGACGCCTTATACGTCTTATTCCCAAACGCATTCAGATCCACCGATCCCTGGATGCCGGCCACGCTCCCCTGGGACGTGTACTGCCAGCCGCGATCATTCGTGGCATAGGGGAAGTTGGTGCGGGCACCGTAGCTGGCGACCCATCGCGTCTTGTTGCGGATGTTGGCGGAGTTGAGCGCGGTATCCAGATAGTTCGTGTACGAGTACACGGACAGGTTGTTGTATCCGGCGGCCTGCAACTTGGCATACCAGGCGTTCACGATGCCGTCGTACACGCTCGGGCTGGTCGGCGGCGTGTGACCGGTCCACGTCCACTTCTCCAGATCGTAGAACACCGGATAACTCAGGTCGCCCGGCTGCACGTCGGCCTGCCGCAGCAGGTTCACCATATCATCGCCTTCATAGGCGGCGGTCGTGCTGTCATACGCGTACGAATACGAGTAGATGCCGAACGGGATACCCAGTCGCTTGCATTCGCTGATGTTGCGCAGGGCCTGCTTGTCGAACCCGTTGCCCCAGCCGTAGCTGATGCGGATGATGGCGCCTTCCACGCCGTCGTTCTTGGCTTTCTGCCAGTCGATCTGCCCCTGCCATTCGGACACGTCGATCACGCCCTTGGCCTGCTGCGCGAACAACGTGCCATCGGACTCGAAGAACGCGGGCGTGCCATTGTACGTGCCCCAGTGGGCGCCATACGAGTTGTTCTGCAGGGCTGCGGGCCGCACCACGACACCCGCCGCACCGTCGTCCGCGACGTCCCGCTGCGTCTCCGCAACGTCGCCGTCGTCTTCCGTATCGGCCGCGTCATCGGGCTCCGCTTCGGCCGCGGCGTCCCCCATCGCCTCCTTGACCTCGGCCACCTCAACCGGAATGAACGATTCGCCGTCGGTTTTGGCGAGCGGATCGGCCGGCTTGTCCACCGTGCCGACGAGCTGCGGATCGGTCACGGTGTCCCCGGTCTCCAAATCCATCACCTCGCCGGCGTCGGTCACAGCCAGTTCCTCCGAGACCACCGTCGCGTCGTCGGGAATCTCCTTGCTTACGGTCTGCGGCAGGTCCTTGGTCGGATTATCCGGCATCGACTCCGCTTGATCCGCTGACGGTTGGCTCTGCAGAGAAGGCGATTCGTCCGCCGATGCCGGGGTTGCCGAAGTTCCCGTCGAGGCTCCCGTCGTCTCATCCAGATTCGTATCGGTCAGCGCATACGCGGGCATACCCGCCATCGAACAGGCGAACGCAGCGGACGCCGCAACGGCGAACAGCTTGGCGAAATGGGGCGCAACCATACGATCTCCCTCACAACAACATCGACTTCCATCGAACAACTTATCCGGAATGACTCTATCCCATACCCACCGTATGCACCCGTGACGGCCAGGGTTTGCGCGAATCGTTGACAATTCCGAATCTGAAACGTGCCTCACACCATGATGCACGAAATCGACAGCACAAAACCCGAATAAGCAGGATCGACCAAGCGATTTGCCGCTCAATAATTCCCCAAACGAACGCAGACATCGAAATATGCGAAGGAAAATAACAGTGAATTGCGATATTTTATTGAATAATGGCGTATTGAATTTACCCAATAGCGTAGAATAATAACCATCGAATTAATCACAAACAATGGAGGTAAAATCATGGCATCATTGCAGGGATTTCAGGAAGTATCCCTCGCGGCACCGGTCAGCAAATCCGTGATGACGGTCACGGATTCCGTGGTGCGCTTCAACAAGGCCACGGCGGCGGAACTGGGTTATCCGGCGTACGTGCACGTGCTCGTCAACGAATCGGCCAAGCAGATCGCCATCCAGGCGTGCGCCGACAAGGATGAGAACGCGGTGAAATTCAGCAAGCCCGCGGACAAGCAGACCACGTCCATCAGCGTCAAGGCACCGGCCGTGGTGGCGGCCGTGACCGCGTTCTTCGAACTGCACAACCCCTCCGAGGACGAGATCGACTACCGCTCCATCCCCGGCGTCGGTCAGCCCGACGACAAGGCCATCATCTTCGCCGTGGCCGACGCCAAGGCCGGCACGATGAAGAAGCGCGGCCGCAAGAAGGCGGCTGACGCGGAGTGAGCGGGGATGCGCCGCGGGAATCTGCCGCACAGCGCACGACGGGTTCCCGCGGCACCCCAAGCAATACACCAAACGTTAAGGTGCATCCGAACCCGTTCGGATGCACCTTTTATCCCCGCAAATATCGACATCTTTTTTTCTCACAGCGTTCATTGATGCATGCACATGAACGCAATGCCTCCGGATGGATCCCAATATCTCCGCATCGAAGCAGGACCGGCGCTTCCGCCGGCAACCCGCGCATGCCGTATCTTTCCAGCCACGGTCGGTAGGATGGAACCAGACGAGCCGGCTGACGGCGGACGACGCCGAACGCATAACAGAAATGGGGCGTGCGATGGATGTGATCACGGACTGGCTGCAGCAGCATGCGGGCAAGGTCATCCTGCTGGTTATCGTGATGGCGATCGCCATGATAGCCACCAAGGTCGTGGTCCGCGTGACCAACGAGGTACTGGGCCGGGCCAGCATACCGAATGCGTCGATCTTCGCCAACATCCTGCGCGTGATCATCTGGGCGGCGGCGATCACCATCGTGCTGCAGCCGGTGTTCGGCGTCAACCCCACCACTATCCTGGCGGCGCTTGGCGTCGGCGGCGTCGCGATCTCCCTCGGCATGCAGGATACAATCGCGAACATCATCAGCGGGTTCGGGCTCATGCTCGGCAAGGTGATCCAACCCGGCGATCTGGTGCGCATCCAGGGCACCACCGGCGTGGTCAAGGACATCACCTGGCGGCAGACCGTCATCCTCGAACGTGGCGGCAATCAGATGGTCATCCCCAACTCGGTGCTCAACACGTCGTCGCTGGAGAAACTCACGCAGGCGTCGGAGGGGTACGTGCCGGTGCCGTTCACGGTGGCCGCAGGCAGCGACCTGAAGGAGGTCGAGCGGCGTGCGCTGGACGTGGTCAACAAGGCGACCGAGGGCATGCGGCTGGAGAATGTGCCGACGCTGGTCAAGTTCACCGGGTTCACGCCGTACGGCATTACCGCGGAGGTGCAGGTGTACGCGCGGTTCGACGTGTTCCCCTCCACCGCGGCCGACGCCGCGGCGCGGGCGCTGGCCGGGGCCGACTTCATCGAACAGCATGCCGGCGCCGGCGCAATCGCCGCGGAGTAGTAGCCGGTCAGAATAGGCCGTACATCGATAGGGCGATGAGCGCGGCGCACATGGCGATGTAGATCACCATGCCCGGGTTGCCGAAGGCGGTCTGCCCGCCCAGGCCCTTCGGCAGCTGCTCGGGCGTGGTATAGAACTCGAACGTGCGACGCTTGGTGATCAGCAGCACCACGCCCGCAATCGACAGGGCTATCAGCAACAATCCATACCCGGACACCAGCATCATGCCGGCACCGTTCTGCGCCAGCAGCGCCTGGGCCGCAGCCGCATCGGTGGTGTCCGTGGTGGCGAGCGCCTCCAAGTCCACCTGCGAAAGCACCCATGGAGCCAGCACCGAACCGTTGAAGTTGATGATCATGTGCATCGCAATCGAATACCGCAGTTGGCTCGTGCGCATGTACACGTAGCCGAACATCAGTCCCAGCCCGAATGCGTAGAAGAACTGGAACAGATTCAGGTGGAACAGCGCGAACATCAGGGCGGACAGCAGAATCGACAGTTTCTCGCCATACCGGCGGGTGCGGCTGATGATCTGCTTGCGGAACATCCACTCCTCGAAGATCGGTCCCAGGATGACGCCGAAGACGATCATCGACGGGTCATTGGCCATGGCCAGATCCGCGATCGCGTTCTGGGCCGTGCCTCCGGAGAGAGTCATCGACAGCATGTTGCCGATGATGTTGCCGCCATACATGATCGGCAGGCACATGAGCAGCAGCGTGAAGAACCGGCCGGGAGTCATCGGGAACCTGCGAGTCGGCAGTTCGGGCGCCGCCTTCATCAGCATCAGGCCCATCGGCATGGCGATCAGGTACAGCGGACCGCTGGAGATGAGGAACTGCAGCCATATCGGCGCATTCACGGCGTTCTGCCCCATCGCCCGCACCAGCATCATGGACAGCGCCATGTTCAGCGCCACCCACACGGCCAGCATCACGCATGCACCGGCACCGATGCGGCCGAACCGCCAGCGCGCCTGAGTCAGCCAGTCCATTGCCGTTCCTTTCCTCAAAACGGTCCAGTTCAGCCTCAGTCTAACCCACACCCCTTAGCCGTCTGTTCCAGCCAGGTCAACTGTTGAAAAACCTGTGGGAACCAGCCCCGCTAAGCGCATAACTCAACAGTTGAAAAGTGGAACTGTTGAGAAGTCGGCGGAAAACGGCGCCGTTAAACGCATAGATCAACAGTTGAAAGATGGTCCTGTTGAAAAGTCGGCGGAAACAGGCCATATTGCACACACAAGTCAACAGTTGTCGGGGCGGCGAGCCATCCGAGCCGGCCGCCCCGACAATCCTCACACCGCCAACGCGGGCACGGCCCTGGGCGCCACCACCACATCGGAGCCGACCGCCAGACCGGCCGGCAGCTCGCTGGCCGGCAGCTGCACGGTCACGCGCAGCTGTTCTCCGCCGTTCCACCGTTGCCATTCCCCGGAGCTGATCACCGTGTCCACACGGACCAACGCGCCCAGGAAGTGGATGGTCTCCACGCGCGCGTGCTCGCCCACATTGGAGGTGTTCGTCTCGGCCGGAGTCAGCGTCAGCGCCTCCGGGCGAACCAGCACAGCAACCAGCGGACCTTGCTGGGAACCCTCCAGCAGCGGCACGCGCTGGCCGAACACCACAGCCTCGGAACCGTTGGAGCCGCCGGGCAGGCGATTGGTCAAGCCGATGAACGTGGCCACATATTCGGTGGCGGGACGCTGGTAGAGGTCCTGCGGAGCGGCGATCTGCTCGATGCGCCCGTGGTTCATGACGCCGATGCGATCGGCCACGGCGAGCGCCTCCTCCTGATCGTGGGTCACGAACACAGTGGTGGTGCCGGTTTCCAGCTGGATGCGACGAATCTCGTCGCGCAGCTGCACACGAACCTTGGCATCCAGCGCGGACAGCGGCTCATCAAGCAGCAACACGCGCGGCGAGATGGCCAGCGCACGGGCCAACGCCACGCGCTGCTGCTGGCCACCGGACATCTGCTGGGTGTACTTGCCGGCCTGATCGGTCAGGCCAACCAGCTCCAGCTTCTCCATGGCAATCCGACGGCGTTCCGCCTTCTTCATGCCGCGCACCTCCAGCCCGAATTCCACGTTCTGCAGCGCGGTCATATGGGGGAACAGCGAATAGGCTTGGAACACCATGGCCATGTTGCGCTTGTTCACCGGTGTGGCGGTGACGTCCTGACCTCCGACGAGGATACGTCCGGCTTGGATGTCCTCAAGTCCGGCGAGCGCGCGCAATGCAGTGGACTTGCCGCAGCCGGAGCCGCCGAGCAGCACCACCATCTCGCCGGGTTTGATGTCCAGGTTGAAGTCGTCGAGCGCCTTGCTGGCGGCTCCCGGATAGATCTTGTCCACATGCTGCATGCGGATGCCGCCGCCGCGTTCGGTGGAGTCCTCGAGAACCGCCTGGGCGGCTTCGGTTACGGTGCTCCCCAGATCGGTGTCGGTAAACGATTCCGACGCTTCGGCCACAACCGCCTTCTGATCGGCGAGAGTCATGATTACTTACCTTCCTTGGATGTACGCATGGCGGTGGAAATCAGGTCGAGCGCCACCAGCAGTATCACGCCGAACATCAACGCGAGCAGCGACATGGCAGTGGAGACCTGTGAATTCGACTGGCCGAGCTGGTAGAGCGCGACCTGCAGGTTCATACGGCCGAGCAATGAAGCGACCGTGTACTCGCCGAGCACTACGGCGATGGAAATGAACGAGGCGGACAGAATCGACTGCCACAGGTTCGGAATGATCACGCGGATGAACACGTGCAGCCAAGAGGCGCCCAGCGAACGCGAAGCCTCCACGAGGGTCTTGACGTCGATGGAGTTCAGCCCTACCGCAATCGATCGGAACGCGAACGGCATGACCAGCACCACGTAGGCGAAGCACAACCACACGGGGTCGGTGCTGAGCACGTCGGCGGACAGCCATCGGTAGATCGGGCCCAGGCCCACCACCAGCACGATCGCGGGAATCGTCAGCGGCAGCGTGGCCACCCACTCGATCGCACGCTCCAACCGGCGGGAGCGGATGTGCACGATCACCATCGTCGGCACCATGAGCACCAGCATGATCACCACCGTGACCACGCACAGCAGCAGCGAAGAGCCAAGTCCTTCCCACAGCACGGTCAGATCCGCGCCCAGCGACTCGCCGTTGCCGGTGAAAATCGCCTGCCACGGGGCCAGACTCCACTGTCCGGACAACGGATGCCGTACCGTGAACAGCAGCATGGAGGCCAGCGGAATGAATAGAAACAGCAACGTGAGCGTCAGCACAATCGCCTTGATGATGCGCTGTTTGCGCAGACGTGCCGCACGCAGCTGCGGCGGGTTCGCGGCGCCCACGGTCCTGTGCGCGGTTTCGGGATTCACTGCCATCGTCCGGCCCTCTTTTCGATGATGTGGCTCAGCAGCATCACGATCGCGACGACCACGACCATCGCGAACGCGAGCACCTGTGCAAAACCCTGCTGGTTCGGATCCATCTCGTTGCGCATCGCACCCTGGATCATCAGCGGCACGAGAATCGCCCGCTGGGAGAACAGGGCCGCGGCGGTGGCATACGCGGAGAACGCGTTGGCGAACAGCAGCAGGAACGCGGAGATGAAGCGCGGCGCCAGAATCGGGCAGGCCACGCGCGTCCAATACTGGACGGTGCTACCACCCAGGCTTTCGGTGGCCTCGCGCCACTCCGTGCGGATCGAATCGACTGCGGGCAGGAAGACGATGATCATCAGCGGGATCTGAAAATAGCTGTAGATCACGATCAGACCCGGCAGCGAGGACAGCCAGTTCGGGTCCACGGTCACGCCGAACAGCTGCTGCAGCAGCATCGCGCCCACGCCGTTGATGCCGATGGTGGCGATGAACGCGAACGCGAGCATGACACCGCCGAACTGGGCGAGCACCGACGAGATGGCGGAGACCATGCGGCGCAGCAGGCCGTCCGGCTTGGCGCCGATGACCAGCGCGTAGGAGGCGAGCGCGCCGACGACCGAACCGATCACCGCGGAGATGATCGACACCGTAATCGACGTGCCGAAGCTGGCGATGGTGTTCGGCTCGGCGAGTCGGGCGAAATTGGCGAGCGTGAAGCCGCCGTCGGCACCGGTGAACGCGCCGACGACCACGATGATCGTGGGCACGAGCAGGAAGCAGGCCGTGTATGCGAAGAACGGAACCGTAACGCCCACGGTGCCGAGTTCCTTGCGATGCGCGGCGACGAAGGAGGTAGCGGACGGGCCCGCCGTCTTACGGGCGGGCCGTCCCTGTGCGAGTGCGATGGTCATGGGATCAGTTGCCGATCGTCGCGTCCCAGTTTTCCTGCAGCCACTCGGTGATGCGGGTGGAGTCCTCATTGGTGTAGCTCAGCGAGTCGCCCTCGAGTACGTCCGCGTCGGCCAGAATGTCCTGGTCCACGGTGCCCTCGTCGATCATCGACTGCAGCAGGATCGGGTTGGAACCGCCCTTGAGCCACAGATTCTGGGCCTCCGGGCTGTACAGGTACTCCATCCACAGGCGGGCGGCCGCCGGGTGCGGGGCGTCCTTATTGATGGACTGGTTGTAGTAGCTGACCACTTGAGCCTCGGGGAAGGTGATGTATTCCCAGTCCACGCCCTTGCTCTCCAGGCTGGCCTCATAGGAGGCCTGGTTGTAGGTCCAGTCGAAGACCACACCGGTCTGGCCGGAGTCGATGGTGCCGTTGGTCACGTCCACCTGGGTCAGGTTGCCGGCGTCCTTGAGCTCCTTGAAGAAGTCCAGGCCGGGCTGCAGGTTGTTCAGGTCGCCGCCCTTGAGCGCGTTGACCATCACGAATCCGTTGAACGCGGCACCAGCCTCGGCAGGCTTGCCGTTCAGAGCCACAGTGCCAGCGAACTTCGGGTCGAGCAGGTCGTCAATCGATTCGATCTCACCGTACTTGTCCTTGTTCCAGCCAACGGACATAATGCCGGTATAGTCGCCGTAGTACAGGCCGTCCGGATCCTTGAGCTCATCCGGAATCTTGTCCCAAGCCTGTACCTTGTAGGGTGCGAAGTAATCGGTGTTGGTGGAGGCCACGGCCAGACCGGTGTCGAACACATCCGGGGCGGCGTCGGTGCCGGCGTTGGTCTTGGCGGCATCGATCTCCTCCTTGGAGGAGGCGTTCGGGTTGAGCTCGGTGACTTCGATCTCCGGATACTTCTCCTTGAAGGTCTCGATGACCTCGCCCCAGTTGGACCAGTCGTGCGGCAGAGCGATGACGTTCAGCGCGCCCTCCTCCTTGGCGGCGGCCTCGAGGTCCTCGAAGCTGCCGAAGTCGGCCACGGAGGTGGCGGCGGCCCACTCCTCGTTGGCGTCGGAAGCCTGGCCGGCATTGTCGCCGCCGGCCGCGTTGGCGGAACCGCAGGCGGCCACGGACATCAGCATGGCGGCGGCGAGTGCGCCGGCCGCGATCTTACGCAGGGAATTCATCTACGTTCCTTTCCTCGGTGACATTCGGCCCGGCAACGATGAGTGGCTTGCCGGCCGTTCACGATTCAGGAGCGTAGGCGGCCAAGTTAACGCCAGATTGACCTCCTCATGAACCCCCAACGGATTATGGCGACCATCCGCTGAACTTTCGGTAACATGCCGGCTCCATAGGTCAACTGTTGAAAAGATGGCGGAAACTACCCCAATTAAGCGTATAAGTCAACGGTTGAACAACAGCCTTGCAGAAAAGGTGGTGGGAACTCACCTCATGTCAGGCTGCGGGCAACACATTCAGTTGGGGATTGTCATCTTCAGTTGGAAACCTATCCGCCATCATCGCCGTCGAATACCGCCAAATATGGCTTTGCCTTCAGTTGGAAACCCGAAAAGTTTCCAACTGAAGGCAATAATCCCCTACTGAGCTCAGAGCACGCCCTCGATCAGGGTGGTGATCAGATCGGTGTAGCTGAGGCCGGTGGCCTCCCATGCCTTGGGGTACATGGAGATCGGGGTGAAGCCGGGCATCGTGTTGATCTCGTTAATCATGATGGCGCCGTCGGCGGTCACGAACGAATCCACGCGGCTCAGGCCCATGCCGTCCACGGCCTTGAACGCCTTGATCGCGGTCTCGCGCACGCGCTGCAGCGTCTCCTCCGGCAGGTTCGCGGGCACCTCCACATGCGAGGCGGAGGAGTCCATGTACTTGCTGTCGAAGTCGTAGAACTGGTCGCCGCCGTCCTCGCGGCGGTCGAGCACGATCTCGCCCGGCCAGCTGGCCTTCGGTTCGTCGCCCGGCTTGGCGCACAACACCGCGCACTCAATCTCGCGCGCGTCGATGCCCTGCTCGATCAGCACGCGCCAGTCATGGTGGGAGGCCTCGAACACGGCGGCGGCCAGTTCGGCCGCATCGCCCTCGCGCTCCACCTTGGTCACGCCGAAGCTGGAGCCGGCACGCGACGGCTTGACGAACAGCGGGTAGCGCAGGCCGGCGGCCTCGACCTCGGCCATGATGGCCGCGGCGTCGGAGGCGAACCCGTCCGAGGCGTCAAAGGAGCGCGCATCCAGCGTGACGCCCGGCGCCGTGGCGATGCCGGCGGCGTTCAGCAGCACCTTGGTGTAATGCTTGTCCATGCACGCGGCCGAAGCAAGCACGCCGCAACCGACGTACGGCACGTTCATCATCTCAAGCAGACCCTGAATGGTACCGTCCTCGCCATACGGGCCGTGCAGCACCGGCAGCACCGCATCGATATGGCCGAGGGATTCGACGGTGTCACCGCCGACCAGGAACCCGTCGCAGCCACGGCTCACGTCCAGCAGCACCGGACGGGACTCCGGGGTGACCTTGACCTCGGGCAGGGCGTCGCCGCTCAGATCCCAGCCGCGCGGATCCTCGCCGTTGACGATCCACTGGCCGTCCTTGGTGATGCCGACCGGAATCGGTTCGAAACGCTCGGTGTCCATCGCCTTCAGGACGCCGGCGGTCGAGATGCAGGAGATCGGATGCTCATCCGCCTTGCCGCCGTACAACACCACGATGCGCTTCTTAGCCATGCTGCCCATGTCCTTTGTCTCGTGTTTCATTCAACCGATCAGTCGACCGATTCGATCAGATAACCGGGTACCAGCCTACCCGCAGCCGTGCTCTACGTCGGCGCTTCCGCATGTGTGCATGGACCATTTGACGCAGTAGATTCACAAACCCGCGATAAAAGGGTCTTGCTGCTCCCGTCTGATTGCAAACGCCAGCCCAGCGAAATGGCTCCGTTCGCTCACTCCTCGGTGATATCGGGACCGAACAGTTCGGCAAGCATCTCGCTGCAGCTGATGCCGCGATCCAGCACATGGCTCATCGCGGTGGCCAGCGGCGTCGGTACGCCGAGCTTCCGACCCAACGCCACCACGGCGTCGGTGGTCGGCACGCCTTCGGCCACGCCGTTGCTCACGCGCGTCGCCTCCTCCACGCTCAGCCCCTTGCCCAGGTTCGCGCCGAACGTGTAGTTGCGGCTCAACGGCGACCCGCAGGTGGCGATCAGATCGCCCACGCCCGCGAGCCCGCAGAACGTCTTGGGGTCGGCGCCGGCCGCCTTGCCCAGCGCGGTCATCTCGGACAGGCCGCGCGTCTCGATCATCGCGGCGGTGTTCTCGCCATAGCCTGCGCCACGCGCCATGCCGACGGCGAGCGCGATCACGTTCTTCAGCGATCCGCACATCTCCAATCCGATGACGTCGGTGGTGACGAACGCCTTGAAATAATGCGTGGTGCAGGCGTGAGCCACACGGCGCGCATTGTCGATGTTCGTGCAGGCGACGACGGTGGCGGCCGGCTCCCGCGCAGCGATCTCCTTACTCAGATTCGGCCCGGAGATGGCGGCGAACCGATCCTCCGGCAGGCCGAGGGTCTCGGTGACGACCTCGTCCATCCGTTTGCCGGTGGTGCGTTCGATGCCCTTCATCAGGGAGACGACGATGGCGTCGCCGGGAATCAGGTCGCGGAACGGTTCGAGCGCGACGCGGGCGGCCTGCGCGGCAATGGAGACGATGATGATCTCCGCTCCTCTGACGGCCTCGGCGCGATCGCCGGTGGCGGTCATGTTCTCGGGGAGACGTTCGACGCTGGGCAGGCGGACGGCGTTGTGGTGACGGTCGCGGATGCCTTCGACGATTTCGGGTTCGATGGCCCACATCGTCACGTCGTTGCCCGCATCGGCCAGCACCTGACCGAATGCCGTGCCCCACGCGCCTGCGCCCAGTACCGTGATCTTCATCGTTCCGCTCCTTTGCCGATCGGTCCACTATGTCTCAAGGTCTGCGGTCATCCTACCCGCAGGTATGCACGGGACTCCCGCCGCCCGACGAACGGGCGCCGCACCAGGTTGTCCGCATGTGCGCCGCTACCGACACGTGCGCGTGCGAGCCGCCGCCCGCGCACGCCGCGTATCCGGCTCACCACGCCTGGCGACGCATGTTGCGGTAATCCCAGTATCCTTCGGCGGGCATGCGTTCGCCGCGGATCTCTTCCATGACCTCGTTCATGCGGCGGAAGACGCGCATCGTCAGCTCCGACACCTTATCGGCGGGCGGCTCCTCGCCCCAGGAGTCCATGTCGGCGAGCAGGTCGGCGTAATCGAGTTGCTCGTCGTAGCACATGACCACGTTCTTGCGCGGCCAGGGCCACCACTGGTTGATGCTGGCGGCGCCCCAGGTGACGGCGCAGAAGATCGGCACCTGACGGCCCAGGCGACGGGAGGATTCGAGCGCGATGTAGCCGATGCCGGGCTTGAGGCTCATGACCCATTTCTGCGGGTCGCGGGTCACAGTGCCTTCCGGCCAGATGGTCAGCGGCCGGCCGGAGGTGATGATCTTGATCGACTCCTCCTCGATGGCCTTGGCCTGGCCGCTGCGGCGCGGCACCGGCTGCATGCCGACGAGCTGGAACCATTTGCCAATCAGAGGCCACTTGGCCATTTCGGCCTTGGCCATATAGCGGGGGCGACGGCCCATGTGGAACAGGCTCATCATCGGCACGAACACGTCATACATGGTCACATGCGAGGCGGCGGTGATGAACGTGCCGGTTTCGGGGACGCGTTCGAGGCCCCAGGCGCGCACCTTGCTGCGGTTGCGCAGCACCTTGGAGACACCTCCGAGCAAACGCTCGGTGGCCTTGGGGTTCTGCGCGTTGATTTCAGCGGTGTTGGGCGTGCGCGGGCCGGTCGGATAGTAGCGGGTCGGGTCCACGAGGTGATGTTTTGCGTCGAGGCGTGCAACCTGCTCATCACTGAGCGGCTTGACGGCTGAACGCGGGGAGGGTTTTCCTTTCGATGCCATGGTTCCATTGTGCCGCACTCCCCCGAACTTCGATTACGGCACGCACCGTTTGTCCGAATCGGGGGATTCGTTCGTAACGGCGTCGTATGTGAACGCTCACTCGACAGAATCCCCCGATTCGGACATTCGAATTTTACATACCGACCGACGGTATGTATACTGGGATCACAAGCTCGATCAGTAGATTGGCACATGCGGACGGGTACGGAAGGAAAGCCCATGGCACGCAACGCACACCCGGAAGTCACACGGCGGCGCATCCTCGATGCCGCGCAGAAGCTGTTCTCCGAAAAGGGATTCGAACACACCTCGATGCAGGACATCGTCAATGAGCTTGGCAACCTCTCCAAGGGAGCGATCTACCACCACTTCCCCGGCAAGGAAGCCATCCTTGAAGAACTCACGCACCGCGACTTTGCAACCAGCCACGACCTACTCAACGAACTACGCCAACGCACCGACCTGACCGGACTGGAGAAGCTGCGCGAGCTCATACGCCGGTCAATCACCAACGAGACGCATCTGAACATCCAACGCGACGCCGCCCAGTTCCTTGAGGACCCCACCACGCTGGCCCACAACCTGCAAAGCTGGCAGACCACGGTGGCCAACGGATTCCACACCCTGATCATGGACGGCGTGGAGGACGGCTCCATCACCACCGAATACCCGCGCGAGGCTGCCATCCTGCTCTCACTGCTACTCAACTACTGGGTCGCCTGCGCCCCCACCGCCGCCGACACCGAGCCCCGAACGAGATGCGTGGCGACCATGCTGGCCGCCATCGGCCTGCCGGTGCTCAACGAGGAGTTGATCGATCTGACCGTTCGCGGATTCCAGGCCATCAACGCCCCGAGCTTCTACCCCGAACCGCACGACACCGCCGACGATCGCAACCGCTAGCCCCAGCGCCCGCAGACCCCTGCACGTCCCCGGCAATCCTTGCGCTATCCGCCGTATCCGCCCCGTTGTTCGTCCACTTTGACGGCCGGCGCGATGAACACGTGACACCATGCGTATGACAATCGGGAATCAAGCTTATGATAATCAGGAATGAATGCTATGATAATCAGGAATCAAGCTTATGATAATCAGGAATGAGTTGATATGATTCCACGCGCGATCACCCCCAAAATGGTGGATTTGCTCACGAAATTCCCCATTCTCAGTCTCACTGGGGCACGACAATCAGGCAAGACCACGTTGCTCAGGGAGCAGTTCTCCGATTATCGTTATGTCAATCTTGAGCAAGCCAACGTTGCAAATCTGGCTCGAACAGACATCAGAAGCTTCCTGTCCCTGTATGACAACAACGTCATCTTCGATGAAGCGCAGCGAGTCCCCGACTTGTTCTCCGAATTGCAGGTTATGGTCGACGAACGCCGTCAGACACCTGGACAGTTCATCCTGAGCGGCTCCCAGAACTTCCTGCTGATGAACAACATCACGCAATCGCTGGCCGGACGCGTGGCCATCATGCATCTGCCGCCACTGTCCCATATGGAACTTACCGCCGCCGACATGATGCCGTCGACTACCGACGAATGGACGTGGCGCGGCGGATACCCGCGCCTATATGACATCGACATCGCCCCCGAGGACTATTTCCCGAACTACATCAGCACCTATGTGGAACGCGATGTACACCGCGAGCTCGGAGTCCAAAAACTGACGGAATTCCGCACGTTCCTCACTCAATGCGCACTGCACACCGGCGAACTGGTCAATTACGCCGCACTGGCGCAAGGCAGCGGGGTGGACGCCAAGACGGCCACGGGATGGCTGTCGCTACTCGAATCGAGCTTCATTACCTTCCGGTTGTACCCCTACCACCGCAATATGGGCAAACGTCTCGTCAAGACCCCGAAGCTTTATTTTCACGACACCGGCTTGGCCGCCCACCTGCTCGGCATCGACTCCCCAGAAGAACTGCTGTTCAGCAAATTCCGAGGCCCTTTATTTGAGAATGCCGTGATCAGCGAACTCGTCAAGCAGTACCAAGCGCAAGGCAAGCGACCGCACCTGTATTTCTGGAGAGATACCAATCGCAAGGAAATCGATCTACTCATCGAAAAAGGCGGCTCTCTGCGCCATGCCATTGAGATCAAGGCCGCCAGCAGCTACGATTCCCACGCTTTTGGCCCGATTAGTGATTTGTCATCGCAGCTCGGTTTAAACTCAACCGACTGCGCAGTGGTGTATGGCGGCCAAGAATCGTTCAATACCAAATTCGGACGGCTGATGACCGTTAATCAGCTCGACCAGCTCGTGGCGTGATTGCCCATCCGGGGTCACGGCGCATGGCGTGCTGTTCTTACCCTCGGATACGTGACATTCCAAGACATATAGTTCCGCCGTCACTGCGTACTTGCTAATCGGCAAGTACGCGGTGACGGCGTTTCACACAGTTTGGAGGAAACGGGCGCGCCCGCAGACATCCGCCCGGTTTCACCGTCCGACGATCAGTCCACGTCGGCGCCGAGGGCGGCGAGCTTGCCGCGGAAATCGGCGTAGCCACGGTCGATCAGCGAGATGCCGTGTACATTCGACGGACCGGAGGCCGCGAGCGCCGCAATCAGGTGGCTGAAGCCGCCGCGCAGATCCGGCACGTCGATGTCGCGACCGGTCAGCGGTGTGGGCCCGAAGATGACGGCCGAATGCTTGTAGTTGCGCTGCTGGAAGCGGCAGGGCAACGAACCGAGGCATTCGCGGTACAGCTGCACGGTCGCGCCCATCTGCACAAGCGGCTTGGTGAAGCCGAAGCGGTTCTCGTACACGGTTTCGTGCACGATCGACAGGCCCTTGGCCTGGGTGAGTGCCACGACCAGCGGCTGCTGCCAGTCGGTCATGAAACCGGGATGCACGTCGGTTTCGATGGCCACCGGGTTCAGGTCGCCGCCCGGATGCCAGAAGCGGATGCCCTTGTCGGTGATGTCGAATTCGCCGCCGATCTTGCGGAACACGTTGAGGAAGGTCATCATCTCCGGCTGGGTGGCACCCTTGACGAAGATGTCACCGTGGGTGGCGAGCGCGGCGGACGCCCAGCTGGCAGCCTCGATGCGGTCAGTCAGCGAGGTGTGCGTATACCCCTTGAGCTCCTTGACGCCTTCGATGCGGAAGGTGCGGTCCACGTCCACGGAGATGATGGCACCCATCTTCTGCAGCACGGCCACGAGGTCCATGATCTCAGGCTCGGTGGCGGCGCCGGACAGTTCGGTCTTGCCCTCGGCCAGCACGGCGGCCAACAAGGTCTGCTCGGTGGCGCCGACCGACGGGTACGGCAGATGAATCTTCGCTCCCCTCAGGCCGTTCGGCGCGGTGATGTGGATGCCGTCGGCGTGGTCCTTGTCCACATCGGCACCGAGCTTGCGCAGGGTTTCCAGATGGAAGTCGATGGGTCGGCCGCCGATGTTGCAGCCACCGAGCGCCGGGATGAAGGCCTCGCCGAGGCGATGCAGCAGCGGTCCGGAAAAGAGGATCGGGATGCGGGAGGAGCCGGCGAGGGTGTCGACATCGGCCACGGACGGCATCTCCACATGGGAGGCGTTGATGGTCACGACGCCCTTGTCGCCGTTGACGTCCACGTCCACGCCGTGCAGGCGCAGCAGGTCGGACACGACGTGCACGTCGCGGATTTCCGGCACGTTCTTGAGCACCGAGGTGCCCGGCGCGAGCAGAGCGGCCACCATGGCCTTACTGACGAAGTTCTTCGCGCCACGCACCTTGATGGTGCCGTTCAACGGCTTGCCGCCCTCGACGTGCAGGACGTCTTCCTTGTTCTCGGCCACAGTCAACCTCTTTTCATGGAAACACACTGTATTCCAGTGTGCCACAACGCTTGTGGCGACGCGGTGAAATGCGCCAGAAGCGGTAACGCGCTTCGCACTGTCCCCTTTTTGGGGGAATCCCGCCCCTCCCCACCGCGCGGGAGAAGACCGCGCAACGGATGGAGGCAGGAAGCACGCTGCCATCTCTCATCGGAAAAGACGCAACCATAAAGTCAGCCCGGCCACGGCCCCGCACTAGAGAGAGGACGGGGCAATAGGACGACGAGACGACTCAGCGGGACTTGATGCGCCGGGCCAGCCGCGCGTCCCACATGGCACCGGTGGCGCTCATCACGGCGTCGGCGCCGGCCGCACGGTAATCGTCGTAATCCAACGGTTCCACCACGCCGCCCACGCCGATAATCGCGAAATCCAACCCGAGTCGTTCACGGATCGCAGCCAGGCGCGCGACCATATCGAGTCCGGCGTAACGGATCGCATGTCCGCACACGCCGCTGCGTTCCCGGCCTGCGCCGGGCAACGCCTGATTGCCGTTCGCATCGACGAGTCTGGCGGAGATCGTATTGATGGCGGCGATGGCCTGCACGGTGCCGCGGGCCACGGTCTGCCGCACCATCAGCTCCAACGCCGAGTCGTCGGTCACGCGCGCATAGGTGTAGCGACCCGCCCCGGAGTCCTGCGGCCACGGTTCCGTTGCCACCGGCGGGATGTACGCCAGTTTGATGATGAGAGGACGATCGGCGATCTCGTTCTTGACCGCTTCGGTGATGCGACCGACCAGATGCGGATCGTGGCACAACAGCCGATTATGTCCTTCGTTGGGGCAACTGGTGTTCATGGCCATCAGTCCCGCGCCCGTCTCACAGACCAGCCGCGCGGTGGTCACGTGATCGGCGATGTAATCGTCGGTGGACATGCCTTCGACGCGCGAACCCTGGAAGCTGGGCACCAGCAGCTGCCCATGGCCCGCCGCCGCGATGGCTCGGCGCATGTCCGGCTGCCAGATGTCGGGGTCGCGCGAGGGCACGCCGAAGGAGTTGGAGATGGAGATCGGCGTCTCGTAACGGGTGTCGGCGAGCACGCCCTCGTCAAGTTCGGGGCTGCCCGGAATCAGGAGGCCGTCGGCGGACCGGGGATGCACGGCGAGGACGTTGGGGAACGCGTTGCAGCCCCAAGCCCGCGACCGTACGGTTTTGTAGACGGCCAGGTCGAACCCCATGCGGAATGCGGCGGTGGTGAACCGTTCGTTGAGCAACGGTCCGGCGGGGATGCCGAACGGCAGGCTCACCGGGAAACCGAGGAACGATTCGCATGGCGACGTTGCAGACTGATTGTCCACCCGCGCCGGATCCGCCAACGCCTGCGCGAAGGCACCGAACGGGCCTTGCACATAATTGTCCTCATAGGTGCGGTTGACGTCGTAGAACGGCTCGAAAGACTGGCTCATGGTTCCATCTTGACACACGCCACCCCCGCAATGTGGTTGTTTTCCGATCCGCGACCAACCACATACGCGCGGCCGAATGCACCGCATCCATCAGGTTTAGACTCGCCGTGCCTGACTCGCATTTGGCACTGTCCCCATGCTGTGTTATGGTTATATCTTGTGCTTGAGATGCGCCTGCATCGAGAACACCATGGAGGATTCGCCTAGTGGTCTATGGCGCACGCTTGGAAAGCGTGTTGGTGTAACAGCCTCACGAGTTCGAATCTCGTATCCTCCGCCATCAGGGTTTTGAGCTATGCTCAAAACCCTTTTTCGTTGTTCGGTCACGCAACAAGCGTATCGGTCTTGACCCCGGCACGGTTGCAGGCCTCGCTGGCATCGTCAGACTCGCAAGACGTCTCGTCCTCCAACAGCTGCAACACAGTATCACCGTATTGCTTCGGCTCGCAGAGGATCAGCGCCAACGCGGCCTTACGGGCCAAGTCCTCGTTGGGCATGCGCGCCATCGCCACGGCAGCCATGCTGGCGCCCACGCTCATCATCGAATCCTCCTCGTCGCCGGGTGCATCACAGCACGGCGTGACGCCGCACGACCCATCGCACACCCCATCGAGACAGGATTCATCGGCACAATCGGCGTCACGTCCCTCCGCATCCAGCATCGCATCGCACTCCGACTGGCTGAGCCCCGTGTATTTCGGCAGGTCGGCGGTTTTCACCTTGCCCGAAGCAACCGCCGACTCCATCGCACACCGCACCTGATCATCCGCGCAGGCGCTGAGCACGCATACCGGCATCACCAGAAATCCGATGTCCTTGACGAACCCCACGAATCCACGCAGCTGTTCCACACCTCTATCGAACAGCTCCCGATCATGGTCCTCGAGTCCCAGCCACAGCATGCCGGCATACGAGGGACCCATCAGCGAATTCGCCACGTCCTGCAGATACGCGGGATTACGCCACAACGGCAGATCCGGCTTGTCTCCGGTCCGCTCAACGTCCATGAGGATCTCATGCGCCGCGCAGTCACTCCACTCATTCCACAGCGATTCAAGGGCCTCGATCAGCCGTTCGGCGTCATACACATAACGCGTATCGACCTCCGCGAACCCGGGAGCGCGTTCCCCGTCCAACACCGTCACCTCTCCGGCGGCGAGCGCACGCGCATAGTCCAGATCCGCCGCCGCGCGCAGCTCCTTGATGTAATCCACCACGCGCCGGTAGCGCATATCGGGCAACGCACCCATCCCGAGCACCTTGTCGTCCTCACGCAGCATGCACATACCCAGCCATGGCTGCGTAATCATCATGCCGGCGATATCCAGGCTGCGCGGCTCTCGTCCGCCCCATCGCAGCATGCTGTATGCGGCGAGCCGGTACATCTGCGCGCAATGGTCATGCATGGCCCGCTTCTGTTCGCGCTTGTTGCCGTACCGTCGTCTGCCGTTCCGCGCGCAGCGTTTCGCCAATTCCCGCGCGGGCACCGGGTGGATGAGCAACGGCGTGCGGTCCGAGGGCTCCCCCACGAACAACGCCTTGGAAGCGTCGTTGACCAAGTCGTACAACCATACCGTCATGCCGTATTTGCGCACCACGGACGCCGTTCCCTTCATGAACCGCCGACATTCCGTAATCAGATCGCCCATCAGAGACGATGCGGCCGCGCAGATGGTGGTGGTCCAGCCGCCGCAACCGTATACGTCATCGGCCAGGACAAACAACCGGTGGTCCAACGGATCCCGTCGTTCGGGATGGGCGCAGGCCTCGCGCATCGCCTCGGTCGAGGTCAGCTCACCGAAACGCCGTTCCAAACGGTTGACCGACTGCAGGAATCCGACGGTGTCCATTGCCAAGATAGCCATGATGTCCCCTTTGCCGCGCCATATGCGACTGCCGGACGGTCCGGCCGATCGGCGCGTACAGGACACTCTGGCACACCGCGATCCGCGTTGCCACAGGCCTTCGGAAATCTGTGGATATGTGGATGAAGTTATACTTATCCACCACGCGCAGGGGGCAGCAGCAGGACTGTCGGCCAGTTACCGTCCGCCTGCAGTCCCGCATCCGAAGCGGTACAGCGCCCACCCGTCGGCATAGTCGCCGGCATCGGCATAGTCGCGCACCTTGACGAGCGTGCCGTCCGCCACATACCGGTCGATCAGATCCTGGCGATGGAACGGATCGTATTGCTCCTTGAAGGTGAACATCTGCAGACTCTCCGCCTGCGGCCCCATCGCCAGGAAATACTCGGGCTCCTCCGGATTGATCGGGCAGACCGCGTCCAGCAGGACGTCGCCGTCACCGGAGTCGAAGGCGCGCTCCACCTGTCCGAAGATGGCCCCGTTCTTCTCGGCCATCGGATTGTAGATCGGGAACAGCATCTGCGTGCCGAACGCGGCCATGCCGTACATCGAACCGTTCAACGGGTCGGAGATCACGGTGGCCTCGTCCCCCACGGTTTCCGCCACATCCTTCAGGATTTCGTATTTCGTGCCGGTGAGCTGTTCGGTGGGTTGGTCGTCACTCAACTCGTAATTGGCTCGGATCGAATCGCTCATCGCCGCACGCGTGGTGTCCGCGAACAGGCAGGTCGCCGTCAACGCCGTCACCAGCGCCACAGCGATGACCGTAGGCATCATCGAATACGTCCGACCGGATCTCACGCGGTTGCGTCCCGTCCGCTCGTCGGCGATTGCGACCACGTCCTCCGTTCCCGCAGACATGCCGGTCCCAATACCAACGTCGGCGACACCGATGACGGCACCAGCGTTACCACGTCCGCCAGCGCCGCCCCGAACGCACGCCAGCATGCACACGGCGAAACAGATCAGCGGCACCACGCCGAGCGGGATCATCGTCAACGGCCGCGTCTCCGCCCGATACCAGGCGGCGGCCACGATGTTCGGGAACCATCCGGTCAACGCGGTCGAGCACACGTAGACCAATCCGTTCAGCAGGAACGCCAGCAGCAGCGATATCGCGTCCTTGCGCACCTCGCGAGCGGTGAACGGCCGTTCCGAGAAGCGCACGGCAGACCGGCAACCGGATGATGCGGTACCCACGCCGTCGCCGGACCCGCCACCGGGGCAGGCATCGCGACCGTCGCCGGTTCCACTATCGCGACCGTCGCCGAAACCACCATCGGGACCGCCAGTCTTCGTCGATGCCGATGCGACCGCGAACCATCGCGGCCGAACCATCACCAGCACAACCACCAGCACGGCCACCGCCACGCCTGCGGCCATCACCGCCCCGGCAACGCCTGTCAGGTTCTCGGTCACGTACACGCGCAGCGCCTCCGGCACAGTGCGGTTCGGCACGAAGGTGTGGAACCAGCTGGACGGGTCGAAATACCGGTCGGACCGGTACGAGGACATCATGTACAGCAGGAACGCCACCGCGCACACCGCCACGGCACCAACCATGGCCAGGATCAGCTTCCACGGCAGACGCAGCAGCACGAACGGCCCCATGAACAGCAGCCAGGTGAACGCGATGCGCGGATGCGCGAACAGGCACAACCCGCCGGTCAGCACCGTGACGGCCATCCATCGCGCGATACCTTGCCGCGCGGCAATCGCATCGAACAGCCGCAGTGTTGCGACCATCCAGAACGGCAGTAGCGAGGTCGCCAGCCCGTAGGCGAGCAACGGCCCGGATTGCAGCATCTGATACGGATGGCAGGGAGAGACCACCGCCAGCAGCGGCACCAGCACCGCCATCGCACTGGAGAACGGACGCCACGGCGTACGGCCGTCCACCCGCCGCGTCCAATATCCGATGAACATCTGCATGCCCGCCGGCCAGATCAGACCGGCACCCACCAGCCACACCACGTTGAACGCCGCATAGACGCTCACGTTCAGCCCCAGCAGCTCGCCGGCCTTCACCAGCCCCGCCGCCAGCAGGTGGAACAGGGGCGGGTAATACGCGTCATTCGGCCAGAGGCGGGTGGCCGCCCCGACCCCTTCGTCCAGGATCTTGCGGATGAAATAGTAATGCGCCGGGGCATCGATCTGGTGCAGCGGATAGTTCCACACCGCCTCCCCGCGCGGGAACCATGCCAGCACCACCGCGAACGCGGCCAGCACGCCCAGCACGGAGCAGATCGGCAGCAGCAATCGACCGGGCATCATCCGTTTCGCCACAGTCCGCACCGTAATCGCCGGCACCGCGGCTGTTTGCGCGGCAACCGACCGTACAACGGTTCGCATGATGTCTGCCGATGCTTCGCCACTGCACGCCTCACCACTGCACGCCTCGTCGCTGCCGTTCTCCGCATTGTTCGCCGACATATCCGCCACGGCTTCGACTCCCGTCATCCGTCGTTCTTCATGCACCCAGCCATCGTATCGCCGCACACGGAACTCAGACTCCCCGCCGCCACCGTCTCATCACCCCTACAATCCCGCGGTTTCCAGCGGGCTTTCAGACTTCCCCAAGCGGTATAACAGAATTGCACAAGATAACATACACGTAGCCTGACCATAGTGGTGGCTACGGGCGACCCGCCGCGCACACCTCGCCGCGGCCGGTCGCCCGGCCACTGTTGACCCGCGGCGACGGCCATCGCCTTCGCCGCACCGTGAGAGAACTGGAGAAATGCCGCATGTTCGTTCTCAAGAATGCGTGGGCCGCCGTGATGCGCCGGAAATGGCGCTCGCTGCTGACCCTGCTGATCGCCCTGCTCGTTACGTTCGGTTCGATGTTCGGCTTGGCGGTGGCCGCGGAGAACGAGACCGCGAACGGCGCCACCTATGACGCCCAGCAGGCGAACGCCACCATCACCCTGTCCGACAAGGGGTTCGCGGAACGAGACGGCGCGGATCCGTCCTGGCCCGACGATCATCTGATGTCCTGGGACGATTACACCGCGTTCGCCACTGCGGCGCAGTCCACCGGCCTGCAGTTCAGCTATACGGTCACCGAGTCGGTGCCGGTCCGGCAGAGCGAGTCGATCAAGCCGGTCGGCACGGCGGATGAGGCAAGCGCCGACGACACCGGCGGCGAGCTCACGCTGCGCGGCTTCTACACGCTGGATGCGGCACGCGCCAACGACCTGGGTCGTTACCGCGTGGTGGAGGGCAAGCATCTGAGCTACTCCGGCCGGGCGCCGAAGGGTGCGCTGATCTCGCGCGAGGTGGCCGACGCGAACGGTTTGAAGGTCGGCGACACGTTCACTGTGGGCCATCCCACCGATGCCGATGCCACGATGGAGATGACGGTCCGCGGCATCTACGAGTACGTGGACGATGACGCGCCGTCCGGCCGTGGCGACGACGCCAGGCTGAGCAAGGACAACCGGCAGAACGCCATCTATGTGAGCGCGTACACGTTCATTGTCAGCAACAACCTCGATTCCGGCGAGGAGACCGGATGGGCCAAGCCGGATCTCAACATCATGTTCATGCTGTCCAGCCCCGACGACTACCAGTCGTTCGTCAAGGCCGCCAAGAAGGCCGACGCCGAGCTCAAGGACGGGTATGAGATCTCGTCGCCGTCGTTGGAGGCATACCGCAAGTCGATCGCCCCACTGGGTGCGCTGAACGACACGATGCGGATCACGATGATCGCGCTGTGGGTTGCGGGCGGCCTGCTGCTGGTGGCGTTGGTGGTCTCCGACGGCCTCCGACGGCGCGAGGAGATCGGATACGCGCTGACCGTGGGCGTGTCCAAGACGCGTCTCGGCTGGCAGTTCATGCTGGAGGTCTGGATGGTGACGCTGCCGGCGTTCGCGATCGGCGCGCTGGCCGGCGGATTCGCCGCCGGACCGTTGGGAGCCGCGTTGGCCGACGGCCATGCGACCGCGATGACGGCCGACGTGGTCTGGACGATGGTCGGCGCGGGGCTCGGCTGCTGCCTGGCGCTGGCGTTGGTGGCGATGCTGCGCGTCGCCGCGTTCAAGCGCATCTCGCTGTTTGATTCCCGTTCGGAGGTGACGGCATGACCGACAAGGAACTGAAGGATATGGACGAGACCACGTCGATGGATACGACCGCTGCGGCGGACACCGCGACCGAGACGGCGGACGTGAACGAGGCGGTGGACGATGCGCTGCTGTCCGATGTGGACGAGTTGCCGTTCGACGTGGATTTCGACGATGACGACACCGACGACGACATCGCGGATGTCGCCACGGATGTCATCGGTACCGACGACGGCGAGCGCGACGGTAACGTCGACAACAGCAACGTTGTCGACGACGACACCGACGACGTCGACGACGAGACGACCGGTGTCGATACGACGTCCTCGGCACCGGCGGACGGCGGCGCGGACGTCGTGGCCGCGAACGCCGACCACGTCAACGCCATGCTCAGTCTGGCCACGCCGAGGGAATCGACCGACGACGAGTCGTCCCCCGATTACATCGAGACCCCGCGTTCCGCCTCGTCCGCCACGGCCGTCTCCACCCACATCGACCGTGAGGTCAAGGTCGGCGACGAGGATCTCAACCTGCTGCGCGCCTACCCCACACTGTCGCTGCACGACGTGACCTACCGCGACCGCAAAACCGGCCGCACCCCCGTCGAACACCTGACCTGCGCGTTCGCGGCGGGCACGGTCTCCGCCATCCTCGTGCCCGACGGCGACGATATGGCGCGCACGGCGATGGTCGGCCTCCTGTCGGGATTGCTGATGCCGGAATCCGGCCACCTGATGAACCGCAGCGCGGAGTACCTCAGCATCGAACCGCTCGAACTGCGCGGACACCGCATCGGCCTGGTGCCGCAGCGGTTCGCGGTGCGCGGCGATCTCTCTCCGGTGCGGAACCTCGTGTACGCCATGGACGCCTCCAACCGCAACTTCCTCAAGCCCAAGCCCGTGCTGGCCCGCGAACTGCTGCTGGCGTCCGGACTGGACGAAACGCTGTTGGACAACCGCGTCGATTCCCTGAACGAGGTCGATCGTCGTCGTGTTGCCATCGCACGCGCGGTGTGCTGCGAGGCGGAGGTCGTGGTGCTTGACGAACCGTTGGACGGACTGGAGGACAGCGAACGCGACGCCATCATGGAACTGCTGCGCGGCATCGCGCACGGCGATCCGAAGCGCTGCGTGGTGGTCGTGACGCAGGACGTCGCCGTTGCGGAATCGGCGGATCAGACCGTCACGCTCTGACGGCAGGCCGCGCCGTCGGAAGCCGCCAATCAGATCATGCGCATGTGCCAGTGCTCGGCGAGCGCCGGCACGTCGGGCATGCCGTATTCACGGACCAGGTCGAGCCAGCGCCGCTTGTTGTCCTCGCCGAAGCGGGCGGCGCGGGCCGTGTAGGCGTCGGCGGACACGAACTTCGGCGGCACGGATTTGCTGTGGTACTTGTCCGCCACCATCACCGACTCCTGCTCCAGATTGAGCGGCACATAGTCGTCGGGCGGCAGCGGCAGTCCCTGGGCGATGACGCTTTCGCGCGTGAGCCCCACGCCGGTGTGGTTGCGCGCGAATTGCGCGATTGACTCGTCTACGCCCTCCTCAAGCAGGTACTCGTAACCGAGCAGACCGTGCAGGATGTAGCGTTTCTTGCTGAACTCCAACGGTTCGCCGTTGCTGCCGTTATGCTTCTTCTTCAATACGCGGTAGGTGCCGATGTCGTGCAGCAGGCCACCGATCACCACCAGGCGCTCGTCGATGAGGCGCGGCGGTACGGTGCCGCCGGCCACCCCGTCCGTAGGAGCCGTGACGGTGGATTCGGACACAACCACATGCGGGGCTGCCGAAGCGCGCTCCGGCAGCCCCGGGTAGCACCCGGTCCGTTCCGGCGCATCGACGGGCAGGGTGCAGCGGCGCATGAACAAGGCGTTGCGGCGGCGGGCCAGTCGGCGGGCGATATCGGCTACGATGACGCAGTGCGTGTGGATCAGGTCGTAGGCCGCCTGCGAGGGGGCGATCTTGCGATGGAGTTCGTCGATCTGTTCCATGGTGGGAATAATGCCGCTCATACCGCCATTCTATGCGCGAAACGCTAAATCCCGCAGATCGTCTCCGCTTGTCGGACGAGTGCCCGCCGGCCTACAGAACGGACGCCACCCGGAAGAATCGGAACCTTGTCCGATTCGGTCATCGCGCCGGGCATCCGCCATACGCCTCATACGGGTGTTCCGCGGGCGGCACGCGGCTCGCACGGGATGGCCGAACACGCGGCGAGGGCTTACCCTAGTAAGTATGGAAATTCATGTTTTGGACCACCCGTTGGTGGAACACAAGCTCACTGTCCTGCGCGACAAGAACACCTCGTCCGCAACGTTCCGCGAACTCGTCTCCGAGCTGGTCATGCTCGAGACCTACGAGGCCACCCGCAACATCGATGTTGTGGACTGCCCGATCGAGACACCGATCTGCCCGATGGTCGGCAAGAAGCTGTCCGACCATCCGCGTCCGATCATCGTGCCGGTGCTGCGCGCCGGCCTGGGCATGCTCGACGGCATGACCCGCATGCTGCCGACCGCCGAGGTCGGGTTCCTCGGCATGAAGCGTGACGAGGAGCATCCCACGCAGCAGATCACCTACGCGAACCGTCTGCCGGATGATCTGACCGGCCGCCAGTGCTTCCTGATCGACCCGATGCTCGCCACCGGCGGCACGTTGGTCGCGGCCACGCACTATCTGGCCGAGCGCGGCGCCAAGGATGTGACCGCGCTGTGTATCATCGCCGCCCCGGAGGGCATCGAGTTCGTCAAGGAGCACATCGACCCGTCCATCGACTTCAAGGTGGTGGTGTGTGCGGTGGACGAGGGCCTCAACGAGAAGGCCTACATCGTCCCCGGCCTGGGCGATGCCGGCGACCGCCTCTACGGCGTCATCGACTGAGCCCGTCCGCCTGTTACGGAAAATCCCGGCTACCGAATACCTGGTGGCCGGGATTTTTGCTACACCACGCCCGATGTACCCGGGCCATTTGTGACTCTGCGATATCGCGACCGTGATACGACCATCAAATCGGCAGAATAACGCCGTTTCCTACAATGTGTCACAGTCACGATGTCGCAAGGTCACAATGTGTCAGAGTCCGGCATGGGGCCGCGGGCAGCGCGCGGCGATTATGCGCGGCGACGTTGGATCGCGATGGCACCGGCACCGAGCAGGGCGATCAGCACTGCGACGCCCATACCGATGACGGCGCTGCCAGTGGCGGGGATCCGCTCGGGATCGGCCTGCCCGTTAGCAGTGGTTTCGCTACCCGGCTGGTCGGGATCCGACGTAGTATCCGGGTTCAATCCTGGCTCCGGATTCGGATCAGGGTCAGGATCGGGATCAGGATTCGGTTCCGGCTCCGGCTCCGGCTCGGGTTCCGGTTCCGGCTCGGGTTCGGGCTCCGGCTCAGTGTCCGGCGCGACCGCATGCACCTGCCATTCGGCGACGGCGGTGCTGCCGGTTTGCGGTTGGTCACCGAACGACTGCATGACCAGACGCAGCTTGCTGGTGGTCACCGGCTCAGGCCAGGTGGCTTCACTCCACCCGTCATTGGAAACCGCCCAATGCCCAGGCGCGTTACGCTCGGCCGTGTAGGTGGCGTCGGGAACATCTGCCCAGGCACCGGCACCGTCCTGCGCCGCGGCATCCCAGTATTGCAGACGCCACGCGCGGGGAATCTGTAAGCCGGCCCCGCTCTGCGGATCCGTCTGATCGGAGGTGAACTGCACACGACTGGAGTCGATGACGACGTCGCGATCCCATGCATATTCCAACGCCGTCTCGCCCACGTTCGGCCAAGTACCCCAGATGCACTCGTTCTCGACCGTGCATCCGTCGGGAATGATCACGCCGTCGTTCAACGCGGCCGCGCCCCTGGTCCATCCGGATTCCGCGCCGCTGGAATCCGTCACCATGGCGTCACGCTCGATATAGCCGACCAGCGGCACCGAGGCGTCGGAGGGGATGTCGGCGGATACCGGCGTCGACCTATTGCCGGCCACATCGGTGGCGCGGAAGGTCACGCTCTGCCGCGCCGGAGACGTTGCGGCAATGGACTCACCATCCTGGTACGCCGTCCAGTCGCCGTCGTCGAGCCGGTATTCGATGCCGGCCAGACCGGAACCGTCATCGGTAGCGGACAAAGTCATCGTACGAGTGCCGGCATCCACACTCGATGTGACGACCGGCGCTTGCGTGTCGACCCATATCTCCGCGCTTTCCGGTACGGAGACACGGCCGGCCGTGGTGGTGGCTTTGGCATGGACGCGGACCAGTCCTTCACCCGTCACTGGCACCGAAGCCGAATTCGCTCCCGCGGCCACGGTCTGCCATCCGCCAGCCCCGATCTTGAGTTCGAGTTTGGCCAGAGGCGCACCGCTGGGATCCCGTCCGGAGATGATGGCGACAGGCTGGGTCACCTTCCAACCCTCGTTCCCTTCGACTCCGGCGAGCGCCACACGCACGGTGGGTCGCTGCGATTCGCCGGATGGGGCATGGCCGTCCTCCACCTGAACGTTAATCGTCACGTTCCCGCCCAATGGGTCGTTATCGGAACCGTTGGCCGGCACGCCGGCGACCACGCCTCGCACCGTGAAGGAACCGGCTTGGGAGTAGGAGACCGGGTCAATAGGGCGCCAGATGACGGGCGCGTCCACGCCGACGCCGGGTTCGCTGCCATAGGTCACGTGAACGGTGAACGGCAGGGTCGGGGCGATGCCGGTGGCGGTGGTGACGACGGCGGGATCGGTGACGGTTGGGATGTCGTCGACGGCGTGCACCTGCCATTCGGCCACGCCGACGGAAGCGTATCCGCCGTCGACGGGCTGGGCGGTCATATCCAGTTCGAGCGCGGTGGCGGTCACCGGGGCGAAGGTCACGACGTTCGGCTGATCCGCGCCAGTGGCGGTCGGATAACCGCTGGGTTCGGGCACATCATGCCAATCGCCCTGTTCGTCGAGATAGCGCAGCTTCCAGGAAGCCGGCGCACGCAAGGCATTGGAATCCACATCGAACCAGACGGTGGCGGAGTCGATGCGAACCGCCCCGTCCCACTGGTAGATGAGCGCGTCGACGGACTGCGCCTGCGGCATGCCGCGGTAGTTCGTCCAATGATTGGGCGGTACGACGGCGGCCTGCAGCACGCGGCCGTCATTGACGGCCCCCTTCCAGGAAGCGGTTTCGGTGTACGTGGCACTCACGGTTGCATACGGGGCCACGTTGTCGGACGGGGTCAGACGCTCCGCCTTGGTCGGATGGGCCTGGGCGCTCATCCGCCCATCGGCCCATGACACCTCGTCGATGGATACGGCACGGCGGAAATCGGTGCCTCCGGCTTTGTCGCCGGTATGGTAGGTGACCCACCACGTATCGCCGAACGGCAGCACGGAGGGATGCATGGTGGTGGAGGACCCGGATTCGAGCAGGACCCCTTGGTAGGTCCACGGACCGAGCGGATCGGAGGCGGTGGAGTACTGCACGCACGCCTGATAGTTGGATTCCACGCAGGTGGCGATGCCGGAACCGGGTTTGCCGCCGTCGTACACGTTATAGTAGACGCCATCGCGCTCGAACACCCATGCCGCCTCGAAGAACCCCTTGGGACCGTTCGCGTATGAGCCCCCATTGGCCGCGGTGTCGAGCCGGGCGTTCACGTCGGCCGCGTAGGCGCTGCCGAGCACATCCTGCTCCGGGTCGTAGTCGGGGATGGCGGACAACGCATCGGCGTCACGCATCGTGAAGATCTTCGGTGTACCATGCTCGGAACCGTCCACTGTCTCCAGTTGCGTGTACGAGGTGCGTCCGGTGTCCGGATCGGTGGCCATGCGCACGGCGAGTTGGCTGTTGAAGGTACCGAAATGCAGATACCCCTTGCCGTCGCCGTCGACGAAGAACGCCGGGTCGATGGTCTCGATGCCCGTCTGCGTGGTGGTCAGCAGCGGTTCGCCGATGGCGTCCTCCCACGGCCCCAACGGGCTCCGGGAGCGTGCCACGCCGATGGAGAACGGGTCGGCACCGGCCGGCGCATTGCGGTCCTTGACGGGAATGTAGTAGTAGAACCAGTCATCGGAGGGGTCCTCGGCGGTGCCGCCGTCGTCAACGGCGACATGCCCGGCATAGGCCCCGTCGCCGGTCGCCCAGTCGAACAGGTCGGCCTGCAGGATGTCCTTGTAATGGGTCCAGCGTCCGCCGGCGGGGTCGTCGGTGACGTACACGCCCCAGTCATGCATGTCGAAGCTGCCGTAAGTGGGCGCGGCCTCGTCATGCCCAGTGAAGACGAACAGCTTGCCGTCGTAGGACAGAGCGGCGGCGTCAGCGGAGTAATAGTTGGCGTCCAGGTCATCGGGCGTCGCAACGCCCTCGTCCTGGCCGATCGGGTTGCGTAGGGCCGCCGGCTTGGCGCTGTTGTCGATCTGCGCGACCTCGACGGTGGGGTTGACATACGGCAACGCGTCATAGGGATGGCCGGCGACGCTCGGTGCCTGCGCCGCGGTATCGGCCGCCACGGCTTGGGTGGGCAGCAGCGCGGCCGCCATCAGAACCGCCGTGGCCGCGGCCAACGTACGGATACGTGTATTCATCGCATCGATGCTTTCTTGTGTCATGAAATATCCGGGGTACGGGCGGCGGGGCCGCCTATGGCAAGGGCCGGAACCGTCGTCGTTCCCGAAAACGGTTCCGGCCCTGCGGTCAGGTTCCATTCGAGTTGGTCGAACGGAACCATATGGTGTCAGCTCACTTGCCGGTCATGCGGCGGCGAGCGGCGAGAGCCACGGCCCCGGCCAGCGCCAGCAGCGCCACGGCGGCGACGCCGATAACCGCGGCGCCGGTGGAGGTCAGCTGACCGGCCGGCTTCTGGCCTTCGACGCCCGTTGCCGGCTTCAGACCGGCGAGCGCGTCCTCGATGGCCTGGACGGCGGCGTCCGCCTGCGCCTGGGTCGCGTCCTTGTCGGACAGGACCTGCTGCGCGTTGGAGAGCGCCTCATCGAGGGCCTTGAGCGACTCCGCCGTGTAGGCGGTGCGGTCAATGGCCTGACCCTTGGCGATCGTGGCGGCGAGCACGGTCGTGTCGACGGCGCCCGGCTCATCCGGATCGGTGGTCTCGGCGGGCTTGAGGTCGCGGATCGCCTGCTGCAGCGTCTCCGCGGCGGCGTCCACCTGCTCCTGGGTCGCTTCGGCGGAGGTCAGGACGGCCTTCGCGTCGGCGAGCGCACCGGCGAACACGGCCCACGATTCCGGCGTGTAGTCGGCTTCGCGGAGCGCGTCGGCCTTGTCCACGGCCGCCTTCAAGGCGGTCTTGTCGGCCTCGACCGGTTCGACCGGCTTGGTCTCCAGGGCGGCGACCGCATCGTTCAGCGCTTGGGCGGCGTTGTCCACGGCCTGCTGGGTGGCGTTCGCATCCTGCAGGACGGTGTTGGCCGTCTCCAGGGCGGTGGCGACGGCGGCCCAGGTGGCCTCGGTGTAGGCGTTGGAGTCGAGCTCGCCGGCCGCGTCGATTGCGGTCTGCAGGGCGGACTTGTCGGCCTTGGCGACGAGGTTCTTCTGCGCGTCCTCAAGTGCGGAGGTGGCGGAGGTGACGTCGGGTTCGGTGGCCTCGGCGTTGGCGTACACGGACTGGGCGTTCGTGAGCGCTTCCGCCAGCACCTGCCAGGAGGCCGGGGTGAACCGGTTCTGATCCAGAGCGGACGCGGCGTCGATCGCGGCCTTCAGCGCGGTCTTGTCGACCGGTTCGGGTTCGGGCTCGGGATCCTCGCCTTCCACGGCGTGCACACCCCATTCAGCGACGGCGGTGCCGTAATACGGGATGGAGGCGCCTTCGATGGTGGCGTGCGGGTGCAACACCAGACGCAGACCGGTGGTTTCGACCGGCTCGAAGGTCACGGTGCTCCAGCCGCCGTCCTCGGCCTCGCCGCGGTGGGTCGGATCGTTGCGGACCACGGTGTAGGCGCCGTCGGCCGTCGGAGTGACGGACACCCAGTTGCCCTCGGCATCACGGTACTGAATCTCCCAGCTGTCCGGGATCTCCAGGCCCGGGTCGTCCTCCTGGGCCTCGCTGCAGTTCGCCCAGAACTGGACGCGCGACGAGTCGATGGTGGCGACCTCATTCCAGGTGTATTCGGCGTAGATGCCGTCCTGGGCCTGTCCCCAGGTGCCCCAGACCATGGCGTTCACGTCGGCCTTGTCGGTGTCCGGCCAGGTCTGGTCGATCACCACGCCGTCGTTGAGCTTGCCGGCAGCCGGGGACCAGCTGGCCTCAGCGCTGACATTCAGCCCGGAGGCCTGGCCTTCGATCCAACCTTCCAGCGGTTCCGGCTCGGGCTCGGGGCCCGGTTCCGGCTCCTGCGCATCGTTCGGGTTCACGAGCACGTGGACCGTCAGACGCGCCGGACCGCTGGCGCCGTCGGCGACACCGGTCACGACGTAGTCGTTGACGGTGTTCAGGTCGATGGCGGCCACCTCGTCCTCATTCCAGGTGACAGCGCGGTCGTCCTGGGCGCCGTTGGGGAACTGAACCGGCACGGTGGTCGGCAGATCGATCGACGCGGCACCACGGTAGACGCTCTGTTCAATCGGCTGTGCGGTACCGGAGTTCTGGTTATCCGCGTCGGACTTGACGTTGAGGATGGCCTGCGCACCGCTCAGGGCGCCGGTCACGGTGCCGTTGAGGGTGATCACCGCGCCGTCGACGAGCTGGTCGTCGGTGACGGCGGGCCAGCTGACCTTGAGGTCGTGGCGGCTACCGTCCGCGTAGTGGGCGCTGACGGTGGTCGGCAGGTCAAGCTCCTCGGCGGTGGTGCCGGACTGCACCATGCGGTGCACGTCGTCCACGCCGAGCGGGTCGGCGGCGTAGGCCTCCAGCTCGCTCAGGCCCACCGGGGTGCTGGAGAACACCACACGCATCGCAGTGGTCCACACCTGTTCGAAGGACACCGAGTTGCCCTCGGCACGGTTGACGGTGTACGACTGGCCGTCCTTGAGCGTCACATCCTGCCAAGCGCCCTCGGCATCCAGCACCTGCACCTTCCAGCCGTTCGGCATCGGCACGCCGCCGCCGTCGGACCAGAAGTAGGCCTGCACCTTGCTCAGCGGCACGGCGGCATCCCACGTGTAGGTCACCGTCGGGTTCCGGTCCTGCGACTGACCCCAGTTGTTCCACGACTTCATCGGGTCGGTGCCCTCGAGGTCGACGATGCCATCATTGAGGATGGCCACGTCACCGATGGCGTAGCTGTTGCGGGAGCTGGCCTTGGCGGTCGCCTGGGAGGCGATGTTCACGGTGCCGTCGGAGGGAACGCCGTGCACGGTCACATCCATCGTGGAGGTCTTCTCGCCGTCGGAGGCGGTCAGGCGCAGCACGTAGTCGCCTTCGATGTTGAAGGTCACGGTCGTGCTGGCGGCCTTGTCGTCCATGAAGGAGGCGACGCCGCCCTCGGGTCCGGAGACCTGCGTCCAGGTCACGTCGAGGTCGCCACCCGGCAGACCGTCATCCTTGACCACGCCGACGATTTCAGCGCCGGACGAGGTGCTGCTGTCGACGTACGCGTCGATGCTCGGAGCCTGGTTGGTCGGTTCGGCGGTCGGCTCGATGCCGGTGTTGTACGCCTGGATCGACTTCAGACCGATGGCCTGACCGGCCTGCGGGGTGAAGGTGGCACGGATGGCGGTGGCCGTCACCGGGTCGAACTGGATGCGGTTGTAGTTCGCGCCCGCATAGGTGGGCGTACGCACCTGGTTCGGCAGCGCCTTCCACTCACCGGACTCGTCCTGGTATTCCAGCGTGTAGACCGACGGCTCCTTGTAGCCGGTGATCGTCTGGGAGGACGAGGTCTGGTAGAAGTACAGGCGCACGTCGTCGATGGTTTGCGCGCCGTCCTTGAAGGTCACGGTGATCGAGTCCTCGGCGTTCTCGGATCCCTTGGTGCCCCAGAACGACTCCATGACGTTCTTGCCGTCCACCGCATTGGTGGCCGGGTATCCGTCGGCCTCGTACGTGGCCTCGACGTCGGCGCCGCGCGCCACGTCGATCTGGCTGTCGGAGGCGGAATCGATGTTCTGGCCGGAGGTGGCGAAGATCTCGGTGACGCGGTCGTCGGCGCCGTAGGTCACCTGGTTGGCCGCGGGCAGGGTGGCGGTGATCGCGCCGGTCACCTGGGCGCCCGAGTCATCCATCACCTCGACGGTGCCGGTGGCCGGATCGTAGATCAGGTGCGCCAGCTTGTCGGATGTGAACACGGGCTTGCCCGCCAGGTACAGCGTGTAGCCCTTCGGGGCGTTGTACGTGCCGTCGTTGTTCCACACGATGGACAGGTCCTGGCCGTGGTAGCTCAGGTTGTTCACCGTGAAGTGCTCCCAGCCGGGGATGGCGATCGGGTTGAGCTCGATCCTGTTGTCCTCGCGCGGCACCATGCCGGCCACGTCCTCGATGATCGTCCAGTTGGTGGTGCCCAGCTGGGTGTGATGGATCCAGGAGCGGTAGGTGATCTTGCCGCCGTTCTGCGTGGCGTCCAGGTTCTTGTCGACGTTGTTGACCGTGTCGTCACCGTTGAGGTCGCCGACTTGGTCGTTATCCATGTTCCAGAACTCGTTCTGGTCGGGATAGTTGTTGTTGCCGCCCTGGTAGTGCGCGAAGGCAACCCAGTACAGCAGCTTCTTGAACGACTCGTTGGTGATGTAGCCGTTCTCGTCGGCGTTGTAGTCGCGGATGCCGGCGGAGTAGATCTGCAGCAGCGGCGTGGCGTTGATGATCGAGAAGTTGTTGGAGCCCGGGAAGCCCAGTTCCTCCTTGTCCGCCTGATTCGCGGTGAAGAACGGGAAGATCGGGAACTCGTCGGCGTCCTCGAACAGGCGCAGCGCATCCTCGTACTCGGCCTTGTACCCGTCCTCACCCTCGGAGGGCATCAGCCCCACGGAGTACGGGTAGTAGTTGTTATTCTCCTTGTACTTGGCGAAGGCGCCGTCGCTCAGCCACTTGTGCTGGATGAGGTTGGTCTCGGGGTTCCACAGCTCATCGAGCACCTCCTGCTGGATCTGGTCGGCGGTTTTCTGCATCGCGTCGGCCTTCTCCTGCAGCTCCGCCTTCTTGACCTCGTCGCTCTCCGCTTCCGCGGCGGCGTAGTAGGCCTGCGCGGAGGCGTTGGCGTTCGCCCACATGTTGGCGGAGCCGTCGGCACGGTCCATGCGCTGCCCGCTGCGGCCGGGCTCGGAGAAGGAGACGGCGTCGGCGTCGTTACCGGTCATCGACCACCAGGACCAGTCGATCAGATGGTTGTCGTTGTCGTTCTGGTCGTCGTTGTCATCCGGTTCGCTGGCGGAGTTGAGCAGACCGTTGACATCATCGGAGCCGTAGTCGCCCAGCGCCTCGGCCAACGACGAGGGGCCGCCGTGGACCTTGTAGGAATCCCAACCGGCCTTGGTGATGTACTGCGTGTAGCTGTGGTTCCAGTTGGCGGGATCACCCGGGTTGTCATGGTAATAGTAGTATCCCGATTCGCCCTTCTTGGCGGTCTGTCCGGCCGAGACCCAGGTGCCGTAGGCCAGATCCGGGTTGCGCAGCCACTTGGTGTCGTTGATGAACATGCCGGAGGTCAACACAATCTGGTTGTTGTAGCCGAGCACACCCTCGATGGAGGTCGGATACTGGAACGTGTTGCCGGGCATGTTGGCATCGAGCGAGTTGAATCGGGCGAGCCACCACCGGTAGACCACGGTCTTGTCGATGTTGTGCTCCGGGGTCTCGACGTACGGGATGTTGTCGACCCACCACTGGTTGTAGGTGGTCACCGAATCCTGGTAGGAGGCGGCGGGATCCACTAGGTCGCCGGTGGCACGGGCCTCATACTCGGCGGTGGAGCCGGGCAGTTCGTCAGCGATCAGACCGAGCTGGACCTTGGTGGTCTGCGGGACGTTGGCCTGAAGCGCGAGCGTGGAGACGAGCGCGCCGTCCTGCACGGTGAAACCGTTGCCGGAGAACCGCGGGTACAGCGTGGTCAGGTTGTTCTTGACGTTGACGCGTCCGGTCAGCTCCGTGGCGCCGTCCTCGCCGGTGTCAACGAACGGCGATTCGGCGGTGAGGGTGACCTCGCCGTCGGCGGTGTCGGAGACCTCCAGGTTGGCCACCATCACGTTGTTCTCAGTGATGTACTTGGTTTCGGTGATGGTGAGGGTGCCATCCGCATTGGTGAACACGGTGGTGAAGTAGCTCGGGGTCTGCTTGCGGCGGGACGAATCCTCGCGCATGGTCTGTGCCGCACCGTTCAGGCTCACCGTAATGGTGAAGCCGTCCATGCCGGTCTGATCCCAGTAGGCGGCGTCGCCGACGAAACCCAGCGCGCCGGGGGTGTGCGAATACATGTACGCCGCGCGACCACGGGTGAACAGGTAACCGTTGCCGTCGGCGCCCTCGTAGCGGTATTCGTCGGCCTCGTTCTCGCCCGTGCCGTTGGGCTGCGCCCCGGTGCGGGAGAGGATCTTGTCGATGTAGAAGTCGTGGGCCGTGTCGGTGCCGGCGCCGTTGGCCACATCCTTGTCGAAGATGGTCTTCAGGTAGCTGGTCGACGGATCGTAGGTCAGCCCGTTCTCCTCAAGATACTTGAGGTAGGTGGGGTCATCGGATCCATAGAAATGGGGATACCCCATCGCCGAATTCGGATTGTCGATCGATGTACCGTCGGCGGCGGCCGCGGTCGACACCGGAACCAGCATCGACGCGGCGACCAAGCCGGCGATCAGCGCCGTTCCCGATCGCGTGAGCACGGTGCGGAAGGCAGACCTTCCTCCCGGCCTCATCTGTGAACTCATGGATTGAACTCCTCTCAGGCTTTCGCCTGCTCTGCTTCATTGCAACGACCGCCGTCGAGACGCCGACTACGGCCAACAGCTCGAAATGAGAGAAAATTCCGCGAAAGATTTACTGGAGACTAACTTCTTATTCGCAGCAATACATAATTATACCTAGCGAAAGCCTTTTTGCAATTTTCGTCGTGTCTGCATCATTTCCCACTTTCGAACATCGAAGTACATCGAAATCAACAGCAGAACACACCATCCGAAACACAAGGACGGCCGGCCAACCCCGCAGGACCGACCGACCGTCGTTCTCTCATTTCGAAACCGGACGGCCAGCTCCAGTTCCGACCACCCGGCCCTATCCGACGCCGCGGTTTTCTCCCCGCGGTCGCCGGACAAGTCACACTCCGTCCGGTGCCAACCAGACGCACGGCTACGAACGGTTCAACCAGACCGTCATCTGGCCGTCGTCCCGGTTCGCCCAGGTGTAATACGGCACCATCCGCAGCTCAGCGAGCTCGCAGATGCCGCGATTCTCGGCGCTCAAATAAAGCGGCCCTTCCTCCGAATCCTCCTGCGCGCGCATCGCGCCCTTCGTCACCACGCCGACGCCGCCCAGCAGATCCGGTTCGAACCGGTAGCCGGCTTCGGTCGGAGCCGCGCCACTCACCGAATACAGCCAGAGCGGACCGGGGTTGTCGCATTCCTCGGCGCAGTAGACGAGCGGGCCACGCATGACGGCCACCTTGCCCACATCCTCGCGCACACGGTTCGAGGCACGCACCAGCCGCACCTCCATGTCCAGATCCAGCACCACGGTGAAGCCTTCGGCCCCGGCCGGCACCGTGACGTAGACGAACCCGTCCTCCACGCCGTCAGTCAGCGGCTCGCCGTCCACCGTCAGCGTGTAGCGGGACTGCGACCACGCCGGGATGCGCACCCCGAACCGCACCGGAGCGTCCGTCGGGTTGTCCATACGCCACGCGATCGTGCCGTCCCACGGATAGTTGCCGGTCTGTTCGATCCGCATGCCGTTCGGGAACACGGCCTTGGAGGCGATGAACTGGTGCGCCAGGATCGTGCCATCGGCCATGACCGTGTAGATGTACCGGTCGATCGAGGTGATCAGACGCGCCAGGTTCGCCGGGCAGCAGGCACAGGCGAACCAGCCGGCGCGGTGCGTGAGCACGTGGGCCTTGTCCGGAGTACCGGCGGACGCCGCTGGATCGGCCTCCAGCGGGTTGACATAGTAGAAATGCGTGCCATCCAGCGACATACCGGCCAACGCGCCGTTGAACAGCTCCTTCTCCAACACGTCGCCATACTCGCCACAGGCCTTCATGGCCAGCATCTGTCGAGCGAAGAAACTCATGCCCACGGAGGCGCAGGTCTCACCGTACACTGTGTCGTTCGGCAGATCGTAATCGTAGGTGAACGACTCACCCACATGCGTGGAACCAATCTGTCCGGTGATGTACATGCGGCGGCGGACGATGCTGCTCCACAGCCGCTCGGCGGACTCGGCGAGCGAGGCGTCGCCGGTCAGACGCGCGATGTGGGCCAGGCCCGTGCACAAATAGGTCACGCGCACGGCATGGCCGTCCGCATCACGCTGATCGGCGATCGGCTCGGCCGCCTGATAATAGGTGCGAGGGAAATCGCGAATCACCGCAAAGAAGTCACGATCCCAGCCGTCGGCACGGTTCTGCTCATCATAGAAGTCCGGATCCTGCCCGCGGATGTTGAGGAACCACCGGCCCATCGCGGCATACCGCTCCTCACCGGTGGCTTCAGCCAGGCGGGCGAGCGCCAGCTCGATCTCCGGGTGGCCATCGGCCCCATGGATCTGCGTCTCGCCATCGCCGAAGTTCTCCTCAATGCATGCGGCCATCCGCTTGGCTACACCGAGCGCCTTCTCATTGCCCGTAGCCTGCCAATAAGCCACGGCCGCCTCGATGTAATGGCCCATCACATACAGCTCATGCGACTGCTGGATGCGCTTGAAGACACGATCATGTTCCTTGATCTGGAAGAACGTGTCCAGATAGCCGTCCTCACGCTGGGCGTGGGCAATCAGATCGACCACGCCGTCCGCCAGTCGGCGCAGCTCCGGATCATTGCGGTGGTGCAGCGCGTAGGCCACGGCTTCCAGCCACTTGTACACATCCGAATCCTGGAACGGCATGCCGTGGAACGGCGCGTTCTCCTCGCCGGCGGCCACCTTCAGGTTGCGGATCGAATGGTTGAGCTTGTCATAGGTATCGACCGGATTGCCGCCCGGATCCGGCGGCAGGTCGACCTCGCGCTCGCCGTTGAGAACTGACCACTGATAGGGCAGCACCTTATCGATGACCAGGTCGATGTACCGTCGCCAGAACGCCGAGGTGATCTCGACGTCGGGAAGCCGGGCCTCGGTGCCCGCGCCCTCGGGGGTTGCGGTTGTGGCATTCATGATGAGTTACTTTCCGTTTCGTTACTTCCCACCCCTTCCCGCCGCGTACACCCGTGCGGAGGCAATATCATGGCCGGCTGTATGAGCCCGGACGCACGGGCGCACACGGCCGGCCATGGCATTGGGAGGAAAGGAGAAGGGTATGTTGTGTTTGGTTGTTTGGTTGCGGGGCTCCGTCAATCAGCCCTTGACCGCGCCCGCGGTGAAGCCCTTGACGTAGTACTTCTGCAGGGCCAAGAACAGGATGGCGGCCGGGATCATCAGCACCACGACGCCCGCCTCGGTGGCACCGTAGTCGATGACGCCCATCGTCTGCTGGCGCATGTTGACCATGGCCAACGGCAGCGGGGTATTGTCCGAGCCGGCGAGGTACAGCGGGATCATGAAGTTGTTCCATGCCTCCAGGAAGGCCAACAGGCCAACAGTGACCATCGAGGGCTTGACAACCGGCACCAGCACGCGGATCAGCGCCTGCAGCGAGTTGCAGCCGTCCACCATGGCGGCCTCCTCAAGTTCCTTGGGGATAGCGTCGAAGGCGTTGCGCATGACGAACGTGGACATCGGCAGCTGGAACAGCGTGATGACCAGGCCGATGCCGACCAGCGTGTTGTTCAGACCGATCTGGCTGTACCACACCATCAGCGGAATCAGCAGCGAGGCGTACGGTACCATCAGGATGGACAGCGTGACCATGAAGCCCAGGTTGCGCCCCGGATATTGGAACCGAGAGAACGAGTAGCCGGCCATCGTGCAGACCACCACGGACAGCACGATGGTGATCAGCGAGATGACCACGGAGTTGAACAGGTAGACCGGCAGACCGGCTTGGTAGTTGAACAACGTGACGTAGTTGTTGATGCCCCAGCCGTCGGCCTGGGCCGAGCCGGGCTGTGGGCTGAACGAGCTGATGATGACCCAGACCAGCGGCGCGATGAAGATGAGGGCCAGGATGACCTGCAGGATGCGGCCGATGACGCGCTTCCACAACGGAGTAGTCATGATCCGTTCCTCCTTACTTGGTGTTGTCGCGCATGCCGCGCATCTGGATGGAGTTGATGATGACTAGGGCCACGAGCACGATCAGTGAGAGCGCCGCGGCCATGCCGAGGTCCTTCTTGGAATCGAAGGCGAAGTTGTAGATGAGCTCCACCACGGTCATCGTGGCGTTGTTCGGACCGCCCTTGGTCAGGATGAAGAACTGGTCGAAAGCCAGGATCGAACCGGTGACGCAGTAGACCAGACACATCACGATCGTCGGCTTCATCAGTGGCAGGGTGACCGAGCGGAAGATGCGCCAAGTGCTGGCACCGTCCATGCGGGCCGCCTCGTACAACTCGCCCGGGATGGACTGCAGGCCGATCATCATCAGCAGCATGTAATAGCCGGAGAAACGCCAGACGATCACGATGATCGTGGCCCACAGCGCGGACTGACCGGTGGCAAGCACCGAGCCGCCGTCCTCAATCAGCCCGAAGAAGCTCAGGATTTTGGTCACCGGGCCAACCTGCGGGGAGTACAACGCATAGAACAGCAGGGAGGCGGAGGCCAGGCCGGTGGCGCTCGGCAACAGGAAGCAGGTACGCAGCACGTTGTTCCACCTACTGGATTCCTGCACGATCAACGCCAGCCCCAAACCCAGCACCAGCAGGAAGATCGTGACGATGACCGTGTATTCCAGCGTGAACACAATGGACTGTCCCAGCAACGGATGGCTGAACACCTCGATGAAGTTCTCAGGGAAGTTCCAGCCGCGGTTGCCGCCCATCAGACTCCAGCGGGAGCAGGCCATGACGACCAGCAACACGATGGGTACGAAGAACAACGCAACAATCATCACCCAATCAGGTAATGCGTACAGCAGGCCCCGTCGAGTCGCATCAGCCTTGGCTTTCGACTTCCTCGCCGCCGGCGACGGGGCATGTTTGGAGACACTAGTCATATTCTCTCCTCATCATGATTGATTGCTCGGGATTCGCCAATGAAATCCCTCATTGACGTCCCGATTACCAACAATCAGGCCGTCCATGACACACTTCAGGGCGGAAAAGGAAGCGGCGCCGCCGCACGGCAGCGGCGCCAAGGAAAGGAGAACGGAAGAAGTCCGGAGGACCGGCCGGCCCATACGGGCCGACCGGTTCGAGTCACTGGGCCAGCACGTCGGTGACGGCCTGGTTGTCAGCCTCAAGGCTGTCGCCAGCACCCCAGACGTAGTTCTGGATCAGCAGCTGATAGGGGGAACCGGCGGCGTTGAAGGCCTCGTTGAAGGCGGCCGACTTCGGAGTCTGGCCGTTGCCGTCGATGATGGTGGAGTTGATGGTCTGGATGCGCGGATCGGCATCCTCGTAAGCGGTCTTCAGCGTCTCGATGTTCGACGCGGTGTAGCCGTTGGCGGCGAAGACCTCGGCCTGCGTATCGGACTGCATCAGCCAGTGCAGGAAGTTCCAGGCCTGGGCCACGTTCTTGCAGTCCTTGGAGATGCCCATCGCGTCACCACCCAGGAAGGTGGAGGTGTTGCCCGAGGTGCCGGCGATCGGGGTCACACCGACCTCGAAGCCGCCCGAGGCCTCGGCATCGAAGATGTCGTTGAGCGAGGTGTTCGGGTAGGGCATGACGCCGATGACACCGTTGGCGAACGGCGCGGTCCAGGTGGCGCCGGTCTCCTCCTTGGAGCCCGCACCCAGGCCGTTCTCAGTGTTGGCGAGCTCACGGTAGGAATCCAGCACGGCCTTAAAGGAGTCGTTGTCCAGGAAGGCTTCAGTGCCGTCCTCGTTCATGACGCTCTCGCCATCAGCCCACGAGGAGGGGAACAGATTGAAGGCGAGGGCGCCACCGGACTGACCGGCCAGGTAGGAACCGGCCACGCCGTCCTGGCCGAGCGCGGCCACGGCCTTGGCCTGCTCGGTGAAGGACGCGATATCGGTCGGGCCATGCTCCGGATCGAGACCAGCCTGCTCGTACAGGTCCTTGTTCCACACCCACACGGAGACGTCGGTGATGAACGGCAGCGTGTACTTGGCACCGTCCACGGTGCCCGCCTCGATATGGCCCTGCTGCAGGTCGTCAAGATTATCCAGGCCGTCGATCTGCTCGGTGATGTCGGCAAAGATACCTTCGGAAGCCCAGTACGGAATGCGCACGACGTCGCCGGCCAAGATGTCAGGCAGGGAGTCGGTCTGCGAGGCACCGCCGACTCGGCCTTCCATGTCGTCGTTCGGGATGATCTCCAGCTTGACCTGGTTCTCATGACTGGCGTTGTATGCCTCGACCACGGCCTGGGCCTGACGCTCCAGCGGGGAACGGGTCCACAGGGTGATCTCGGTGCCGTCATCCGTGCCTTCGGCGGGAATGTCGGCTGGGGCTGCAGCGTTGCCGCCGTTGCCGCCACCGCAGGCGGCCAGCGGCACCAGGAGCGCGGCGGCTGCGATGCCGGCAAGCGTTCTCGTCACCTTATTGAAAGACACCATGTTCGCTTCTTTCTCTTGTAGTTACCGCTCAACAGTGAGAGACGGAGGCGGAAGTTCCGCCATTCCGCCGTCCGCGACACCCGGCACGCCGCTGCGCGTGTCTTCGGTTATCGCGAAAGGCTTTTCTCACTATACGCCCTTTTTTCTTTTTTTGCAAAATCGCTTTCGCAATATTGCCACACCCCCAAAATCAAACACACTCACAAACACCTTCACAGGCAGTTGACGCAAGAACGCCGGAAATTACTGCATCCCCCACCAGGGAACCCGCTCACAATCCACAAAACGTTCTCAAACAACACTCACGCAACGTTGAGAATCCATACACATGCGAAATAGAAATTATGCATTACGAAAGTATTTTCTTATTTTTTCCACATCTTACATTCCTTGAGCACCCCCCGTGCGAAAATCTTTTCGCATTCCGTTTTTCTGCCGTACAATGGAGGTCAACAGTTTTCGCTTGGAAAAGGATTCGCCAATGAAGGACGAAACGCTGGAGGAGACACGCATCCATCGCAAGATTACCCTCGCCGACGTGGCTGCGGAGGCCGGCGTCTCACTCGCCACAGCCTCAAAGGCCCTGAATAACCAGCCTCGCGTCAGCGACGCCACCAGGGCCAAGGTCATCGAAATCGCCAAACGGCTGGATTACGCGCCCAACACCTTCGCCCAGTCCCTGGCCACCGGCAAAACCAACTCCATCGGCGTCATCACCTCCGATCTTGTCGGCCGATGGAGCATCCCCGTCCTGATCGGCGCGGAGGACGAACTCGGCAACTCATCGAACACCGTGCTGCTAAGCAACGCGCGCGGCGACACCCTACTCGAACGCAACAGTCTCGATTTCCTCATCTCCCGCAACGTGGATGGCATCCTCATCGCCGGGCAGGAGACCAACCCCCGCCCGCCGTTGCGCGTACCCGCCAACGTACCGCTCGTCTACGCCTACGCCCCCAGCGAGGACCCGCAGGATTGCTCCGTTACCTGTGACAATGTGCAGGCCGGTCGCTTGGCCGTCGAACACCTGCTGTCCTGCGGCAAACGCAAAATCGCCATCATCGGCGGCAGCGAAACGTTCAATGCGGCGGTGGACCGACTGCACGGCGCACTGGACGCCCTGCACTCAGCCAATCTGGAGCCCGCCGGACCCGTCAGGTTCAACGAATGGTCGGAAGCCTGGGGACGCGCCGCCACACGGCTACTGCTCGACCAACACGTGGACTTCGACGGCGTGGTCTGCCAGAACGACCAGATCGCGCGCGGGTGCCTTACCGTGCTACAGCAGGAAGGCCTCTCCGTGCCGCAGGACGTGGCTGTCATCGGACATGACGACTGGCAGGTGCTCACCCTCGGATCCATGCCCACCCTAACCAGCATCGCCAATCAAACCGAGGAAATCGGCCACATCGCCGCCCGCAACCTGCTCGACGCTATCCAGGGACGTCTGCACCACGGCATCGAATACGTGCCCTGCCGCGTGGTCCAGCGAGCCTCCACACTCCCGTTACGCTGACCCCGCCTCAAACACGTACACGCCCGAATATCGCCGCCCAAACCCGCGACATACTCGGACCATTTGTGACTCTGCGGCATCGTGACTGTGACACATGATCTCAGAACCGCGGAATTCCGCCATTTCTGCGCGATATCGCAGAGTCACGATGTCGCAGAGTCACGACGCGGACAGGAATACGGGGCCACACTCAGCGCTCGTCGGGGACGAACGACTCGAAGATGTGGTGGTCGAACCAAGCATCGCATTCGGCCACCTCGTCGCGACTGCGCACGGTCCAGGAGACCGGCACCGCGCCCAGCGCACGGTTCAGGCGCACCTGCGGGGAACCGCCGCTGCGCCAATCACACGCCACAAAATCCGGACGGGACAGCCAATTGAACAGCAGCCGACCCGCGGTCCAATAGGTCACGTCGGTCTGCCCCAACGGCAGCGGCTCGATCAACTGGCCGCGGCACACCTCCGGACGATGCTCCCTGTACCAACGCATCGCCATCGGATGGAACGACTCCACCACATACGGACCCGCATACGCCTGCAGCAACGCATCGCCCTTCTCCATCAGCTCCACACAACGCGGCGTCCAATCGCTGCCGTCGATCTTGTATTCCACGATCAGCGGCACGCGGCCCGCCACCACCTTGAGCACGTCTGAGAACAGCGGCACATGTTGGTAATACCCCAGCGGCGGCCTGGCCGGGGTCACCACCAGACCGGGGGCCTCCACCGCGTTCGGCACCGGTTCGGCCAGCTCGCAGCCGGGGCGCGACGGCGTGGGATACAGCGGGATCCGGGTCAGCTCGTCATAGGTCAGATCGCAGATGCGGCGCGGATCGCCCGCCACACGCATCAGCGTCTCGTCGTGGGCCACCACCACCTGACCGTCCATCGTCAGCTGGATGTCGAGCTCGATGCCGTACCCGGCCTCGCAGGCGGCGACGAACGCGGCCAGGGAGTTCTCCGGGGCGATTGGGCCGACGCATTCGGGCGTACCGTAGCCGGCCTTCATCGCCATACGACGAGCCAAGGCCACGTACTCCCCACTTTCGGCCGCATACTGCGCGGTCAGGCCGGAACCGGCGTCGTGCAGACCGCGATGCGCGTACCAGACGTCCGGGATCGACGGCACGTAGTTGTCGCGCTTGTCGGAGAAACTGCGCGGGGCGATCGCCCACACCGCGGCGCCCGCCGCAGCCGCGCCGGCCAACAGCACCTTACCGAACATCCCACGTTCCGCCATGATGATCCTTCCTCGGGTCGGATGGTCCACTGCTATCGAGACTAGCCGCATGTCCCGTCTTTGCCGGGGTCGCGGCAGGGTTCCGGCATGGCATCGGGCTCCGCGATCCGGATGCGGGTGAAGTATTCGGTGTCGTTGTCATGGTCGATGCGCGCACCGAGATGCCGCTGCACGGCGAGCGATGCGGGATTGTCCTTGTTCACGGACAGGTACGCCTCCCTGATGCCGTACTCGGCCAGTGCTATCGCGAGGATCATGCGCAGTCCGGCGGTGGCGTAGCCGCACCCGCGATACTCGGGCGCGATGCCGTAGCCGATATGCCCCGCGCCTTCGCGCAGACGATCGTTGAGACAGTGCCGCAGGTTGAAGATGCCCACATAGTCCCCGCTGTCGTTCACCAGGATGTACTTGGTGGCGGGCACATACCCCTCCGGGAGATTGCGGCCGGCGTGCATATCCTCGACCTTGCGCATGTATTCGGCGAATTCGTCGCGACTCAGGCCATACGCATCGTTGATGAACCCATGCTCGTCCGCCTGGAATTTGCCGAACAGCTCGTACGCCCTATCCAGGTCGCCAGTCCATGCCTTGATCAATTTCATGCCGCCATGGTAGCGCGGGGCATCGGGGAATACGGGGGCAGTACCACGTTTACGGAGCGGTGCGGCCGGCTCACACCGTTTCGCGCCCGAATCGCGGAAGCAACGCCGCTTCTGGATACAACCGACAATCGCCGATCTACGCGCGAAGGGGCACCAAAGGCTCGACATCAGGCAATCACCCTTCGGCTGCCGGTGGGTATGTGGATGAAGATATCCACCAGCAGCCCGACAGCCGCAATCGTTCGACCACATTGCCCCAGCGAGCTGGACAGCGTACTCGTCTCTTCCCTACCGTGAAGCCATACGAAGAAAAGGGGGACACGTGCTATGGCATCATCGTTGGCATACTAACCGTAATACGTCAGGTTATACTTTTCGTATGCGAATCCTGATCCATCCCCATGCGCACAAGCATGGCATTACCGACGATCAGATTCGCGTCGCTTATGAAACCGGGGGTTCCAGCGCGGCAATCCGCAGCCAAGATCGAGACAGCGATCCTCCGCGCTGGGCATCCATCGGCTTCGATGCCGACGGCCGACAAATCGAACTTGTATTTGTTCGGCTCGACGCCACCACCATTCTGGTATTTCATGCCAACTACGCAACCAAAACATTTCGCGATCAAATCAGGAGGGGACGAATATGACGCGCTATACCACTGATAACGGAACCGTCATCACCGATGCGATGGTGGAACGGTGGGCGGAGGATGCCGAGCAAGGCTTCGCTCACAGTACCGTGACACCCGTAACCGGACGGCCTTGGGAAACATGCACCGAGCCGATGAAACCCCGTACTGTCCGGATGCCTGACAGCCTCTGGCGGCTGGTCGAACAGCAGGCGCGCAGCCAGCACCTTGGAGTCAGCGCGTTCGTGCGGCAGGCACTGGCGCACGAGCTCGAATCATAGCCCGTCGCCGGTGATCACTGTCACCCCCATCGCCGGCCGCCCCGCCTGCGATGTCCTCGATATCAGGCCTCGGACGTGGACTCGGATCGCGCGGGCGTATAGGTGCCCGCCAGCGCCTTCTCCTCGGGGCGTCCGATCGGCCCGACGCCAGCGGCGCATATTTCATGTCACTCATGGTCATTCCTTTCGTATATGCCGGAAAAGAGCCCGGCGGGGCCCGGAGGACCCCGCCGAATGGGGCCGGATTGGCGGTCCGGCCGTGAGCGAGAACTCGGAGGAGGGAGCTCTCAGGCTTGTGTTCGGACGCCGGCCTCGGCCGCAGCCGCCGCACGCCGGCTCATGTACCGCCGGACGGCCACGACCTCCAGGCCCACCAACAGCAGGCCGAGCACCACATCGACAGCGATCATGGCGACCTGCCAGACCGGCATCGACTGCTCCGGCTCGCCGTTCTCGTACACCCAGCTGTTCACCGCGGTGTACAGGATGTTGTGCGCGGCGCGGCGCATCTCGATGACCGAGGTGGCCGAACGGTCCTCGACGTGGTTGGTGGTGTCCGTAGTGGAAAGCATGGCGTCGGTTCCGGCGCGGATCACCTGATCGGCGGTCTGGTAGCTGTAGTTCGGCCCGGAGAAGTAGTCGGTCTCCAGGAAGCCACGGAAGCCCCATTCCCCGTGCAGAACTGTCTCGTTCAGCCCCTCATGGGCGCTGACGTAGGTGTTGCCGATGTAGTTGTAGGACCCCATCATGGCCTGGGCGTCGCCATCGGCCTTGACGATGATTTCGAAGGGCTTCAGGTAGATCTCGCGGATCGCCTGCTCGTTCGACCAGGTGCACAGCTGGCCGTTGCGCTCGTTCTCCTGCTCGTTCAGCGCGAAGTGCTTGGTGAACGAGTAGACGCCGAATTCGTCGGCCCCGAGCATCTGCTCGGCGGCCAGTTCGCCGGTCAGGAGCGGATCCTCCGAGAAGTACTCGAAGTTGCGGCCCGCGAACGGGGAGCGATGGAGGTTCACGGACGGGGCGTACCACCCGGAGACGTGGATCTCGCGCGCCATCTGCCCGATCATCTGGCCGAATTCGCGGGCCAGATCCTTGTTCCACGAGCAGGCGATGGCCACGTTGCAGGGCAGACCGATGGAGCTGACACCAGTGAAGTTATCCTTCAGGGCGGCAGGTCCGTCCACGTCGGACAGACGCACCTTGCCGATCGAATCGACGGCCGCGTTCTGGTAGCCGGCGTTGGCGATCAGGTTGTCCATCTCATCGACGGTCAGCTGGTCGAGCAGGTCGTCCCACTGCGGGTCGTCGTAGTCCACGCCGCGCAGATCGGCCAGACGGATGCCGTTGTCGGCGCCGGTGGTCGGCATCTCGTCGTCGGGATCGTCGAATTCGGTCGGATCGTAGTTGCCGAGGTTGTAGTACGTCGCCTTGTCCTCATCCGACATCGAATAGTTCGTCGGAGCGGCGAGCGCGACGTCGGTGTTGGCGAAATGGTCGGCACGGCTCAGGTATTCCAGTCCGCCGTTGGCCGCGTCGAACACGTTGGTGGCGGGGATGGCGTCGCCGTCGTGGGTGTTGTCCTCGGTGTCGTAGGTGATGGTCTCGGACACGGTCACCGTCTGCTCGTCGATCACGGTGTGCGAGCCGGCGTTGATCGAGATGACGTAGTCGCCCTGTTCGAGCACGTAGGCCCGCGCGTCCTCGTAGTCGTAGGAGGCCATGTCGTCGTCATCGAACTCGATCGAGACCGTCTCGGATTCGCCGGGTTCCAGCAGCCCGGTCTTGTCGAACGCCACCAGGTTCACCGACGCCTTCTCGATGCCGCCGTTGACGTACGGCGGGTTGACGTAGACCTCGACCACGTCCTTGCCCGCAACGCCGCCGGCGTTCGTCACCGTCACGTCGAAGGAGACGGTGCCGGAGGACGGATCGTACGAGACCTCGCCCATCTCCTGCTCGAAGCTGGTGTAGCTCAGGCCGTAGCCGAACGAATACTGCACCGTCGCATCGTAGTCGAGCACACCCTCGTCGTCCGCGGTCTCGTAATACCGGTAGCCCACGTAGATGCCCTCCACGTAGTTCACGAACTTCGGCGAACGCAGGCCGCGGGCGGATTCGATCTCAAACTCGGAGACGTTGTCGTACTGGTTCGGACCGAAGTTGTTCCACGTCGGGGTCTGAGTCAGATCGTTGAGGAACGTGTCGGAGGTCTTGCCGGAGGGATTGACCTCGCCATTCAGGATCTCGCCGAGTGCGGTGAAACCGGCCTGACCGGGATGCGGCGGCCACCCATACGGTGGAGTGCGCGAGCTTGCGCGTGTTTTGAGAAACGACGGTCTTTCGGTTCACCGCAACGGTGACCGCAATCGCCAGTACCAGTGCCACAACAACCGCAATGAGCTGCGGTCGGATGGACTGGATCACGGCGAGAACATCATCGATATTGATGCCTAACATTGCTTGTCCTTTTCTTCCATCCCTGTTCCGTACATATGACGGGCTCGAAATCGGCGTCCGCTACCTTGCTTGGCCTGGAACAGGTATCCGTTGCCCGTTGTTGATGACAGTTTCATCACAACAGGCGAATCGTGCACTTGATCGCGAATTCGGTAACCTGCATTTACTGACTCACAACATGCGATTGCATGCAAAAAACGCATACGCTATCGATGTCACCTGCATACGGTTGCGTACACACCGCTACGCCAGGTCCACGCTCCGTCTCATGGCCGCAAGGAATGTTTCCGAGGCAAGCGACAACGGCCGGTCTTCCATCCATGCCAGGCTGGCACGCACATCGATACGGGGACTCAACGGACGGAAACATATCTCGCCGCCCACGTCAAGCAGTGAATCCCCCAGGCCGATAAAGCACCCATAACCGGCCTTCACCATCATCACGGCATTCTGAATGAGGTTGGAGGTGCCCACCACATTCAATCGCTCCATCCGCCCGCCCAACCAACCAGAGAATTCGTTGCGCACAAGCGAGCCACTCGGCACAATAATCGGGAAACCGGCAAGGTCTTCCGGTTTCACACTCTCCAAGGCGGCCAATGGATGGTCCCGGCGTACCATCACGGATTGACGGTCCCGAACCGGCAACTGCAGATGGTTAAACCCCGTCAGATCGACCGGTTCAATCAACACGGCGAAATCCGCCACTCCCTGCCGCAACCACTCCATCGCATCAGGACCGTTGCCTGATCGAACATGGAACATCGTGCGCGGGCATCGCTCACGGACAGTCGCCATCACACGGCATACGTCACTCATCGCTTCGCATTCCGCAGCACCGATATACACATCGCCCGCAACATCATCCGCGGAGGACAACAGTTCGCGTTCCGCCCGCTCTGCCATCATGACGATCTCCTGCGCACGACGGCGGAACCGCTGTCCGTCACGCGTCAACGACAGTTGACGTCCACGATTGCCACGCACAAACAACGCAACGCCAAGCTCCCCTTCCAACGCCTACACCTGACGAGAAAGCTTCGACTGCGAAACACCGGAAGCCGTTGCGGCTTCCGCAATGCTCCCATGTTCGCAAGCCGTCAAAAAATACCGCAACGTCTTGGTATCCATGAAATTCCCCCGAATCCGGTCCGCTACCGTTTCCTGGAGCGACGGCCCTTGAAGTAGATGTCGAAGACGATCCACACGGACAGCACGAACGCCACCACGTAGCCCATGAACCCGACCACGGGGATGCCGAACACAATCGGCGGCACACCGGCGAAATACACGATCGACGAGCCCACATACAGACCGACCACGATCAGCGCCATCGTCAGGCGGTTGACCATCTCGGAGAGCATACGCATCGGCTCCTCGGCGCCGGCCAGCTCCATGTTCACCCGCAATTGGCCGCGCGTGAGCATACGCGCCGCTACCTTGGTCTCGGAGAGCGCGCCGAGCAGGCCGTGCAGCGCCGCATGCGCCTCGACGCCCAACGACTTGACTTCATCCGCGGCTGCGCGGTCCAGGGGCTTCGACGTGGCGATGTGCTCCGAGATGATCTCGATCATGTTCACGTCGGGGATGAACTCGTCCAGCAGCCCTTCCAGCGTGACCAGCGCGCGGGCCACCGTGGTCACCGTGCTCGGCACCTCGATGCCGTGCCGCTGTGCCAGCTGGGTCAGCGCGGTCACGAACGAGGCCAGGTCCAGGTCCTTCAGATCCACGGTGCCGTATTCGGCCACGATGGTGTCCAGGTCGGCCAGCAGCGCCGGATAGTCGGACGCATCGGACTCAGTGCCGGCGAATCGCAGCAGGCCGTCGGCGAGCGCCGGCGAGTCCTGTTTGGCCACGGCGAAGATCATCTGCTTGAGCACCGAACGGGTTTTGGCGTTGAGCCGGCCGGTCATGCCCAGGTCGATCAGGACGATCTGTCCGCCGGCGATGATGATGTTGCCGGGGTGAGGATCGGCGTGGAAGAAGCCGTCGTCGAGCACCTGGGTGGCGTAGTTGTCTACGAGCTTGGTGCCGATCTCCTTCAAGTCGTATCCGGCGGCGATCAGCTGTTCGGGGTGCGAGACGGAGATGCCCTCCACATAGTCCATCACCACCACATGCTCGGTGCACAGATCCATGTAGGGTTTCGGGCAGTCCATATAGACGTAGGGCTGGCAGAAGCGTTTGAACTCGGCCAGATTGCGGGCCTCCACGAGGAAGTCCGTCTCGGATTCGAAGGTATCCCAGAGTTCCTCGACCACACCGCCCAGATCCACCACCTGCGCACTGGGCATGACCCGGGTGGCCAGACGGGCGATCGAACGCATGATGGATACGTCCTGGGCCATGGTCTCACGCACACCGGGGCGTTGCACCTTGACGGCCACGTCCTCGCCGGTGAGCAGCGTGGCCCGATGCACCTGGGCCAGCGATGCGGAGCCCAGCGGGGTGGGGTCGATGTGCTCGAAGATCTCGCCGATGGGGCGTCCGTATTCCGAGGACAGCGTCTCCAGGACGGTCTGGTACGGCATCGGGTCGGCGTCGGCGCGCAGTTTCGCCAATTCGTCGCAGAACGCCTGCGGCAGGATCTCGGAGCGCATCGAGAGGATCTGCCCGACCTTGACGAAGGTGGGGCCGAGCGCCTCCAGCATGAGCCGCATCTTGACCGGGGTCAGGCCGTGGATGACGTCGAATTGGTTGGCGATGCGGGCGATCTGCCAGAGTCGTTTGAGTTTGTTGCGCCGTGTCAGATGGTACCGCGCGGCGAATGCGTCGTTGCGGCGGGAGCCGAACAGGCCGATGAGTTCGGCCACTTCCGCGTCGGGGGTGCCGGGAGCGTACTGGCGGCCATACGTGTATGGAAACGCCGATGTAGGGGTGTCCGACGTGGAGATGTCCGGTGCGGCGGTATCCGACGTGGAGATATTCGATGTCGGCGTATTCGACGCTGAAGCGTCAGGCCACTGTGTTGCGCCCGATGGCTGCCGACCGGTCTTGGGGGATGGGGATTTGTTGCTCATTGCGGCATCAGCAACCGTCCGATGCGCTTGCGCGACACCGGACGGCTATAGGTGGAAGAGCCTTACTCGGCCTGATCGGCCTTGGCCTCGTGCTCTTCCTTGACCTCTTCGGCCTTGCGCTTGAGCTCGGTGTTCAGGGCCTTGCCCTGCTCAACGGTCAGCTCGCCCTTCTTGACCAGATCGTCAACGATTTCCTGACCCTTCTCCACCGTGGTGGCCAGGGCGCCGACGCCCGCCAGAAACACCTTGCGCAGGCCTTCACCGAAATCGAAATCAGCCATCGTGTCCTCCTTTGAACGGATGTGGTTCCACTCTACCGCACCACGCACTTCACGCCGACTCAACATTCGAGGGACGATATCGAAAAACGGCACAGTGGCATCAAGCCATCCCTTATCTGGAAAAGTGTGTTATGCAACACCTTTTCCGCATACCAGTGCAGGGGATGGGAAAACAGTACTTTCCGACGGAACGCTTACCGCGGCCTGCCGGCAGCCACGGCCCTGGCCTTGGCGGCGATTCCGTCGATGCGTGCGAGTTCGGCGGCCCGGTCCTTGGCCTGGCGCGGCTCGAATGCGCCGTAACGCCGTTCCACGGCCGCGCGGATGAGGAAATCCGCAATGGCCGGGTTCTTGGGCAGCAACGAGCCGTGCATGTAGGTGCCGATGACGTTGTTGACGCGCGCGCCCTCGGTGTGGTCCTCGCCGTTGTTGCCGGTGCCGTCATGGTCCACACAGCCCAGCGGTTCGACGCCCGGATCGAGGAAGGTCTGCCCGGAATGGTTCTCGTACCCGATGATGTCGCCGAAGTGCGCGGAATGCTCGACGAGGTTGCCGATCATGCGCACGTCGCGCCCGATGGTGTGGGCGCCGATGATGCCGATGCCGTCGAGCCGGGTGCCGTCAATCGTCTCGAAGTAATGGCCGAACAGCTGGTACAGGCCGCAGATCATCAGCATCGGCACGCCGTCCGCGGCGAAGCGGCGCAGGTCGTCGGCGCGGGCGAACAGGTCGTCGATGATCTTCTTCTGCCCGGTGTCCTGTCCGCCGCCGCCGAGGATCATGTCCACGTGCTCAGGCCACGGGTCGCCCTGGTTGATTTCGTGGATGCGCGGCGCATACCCGTACAGCGCGAGCCGCCTGGCGACGGTGAGCACGTTGCCAGAATCGCCATAGATGTTCATATCCTTGGGATACAGGGAGACGACGTCGATGACGCCGGCACCCCCATTGGTCTCGTTGGTTTCGCTCATCGTCGCTCCTTAACGTCCCACGCCGGCATCGGCGACTTCGGTCATGCGGCCAAGCCGCGCACGCACGGCGAGCATGGCGGTGTATGTGCAGTAGATATGCTTCGGCGTGCCCGGATTGGCGGTCACGAACCGTTCGACGGCCTTATCCAAATCCGTATCGACCTCAGCGACCGGCACCTGGTCGTATTCGAGGCGCAGCGCCATATCCCACGCGCGCACGCCGGAGATCATCGCCACACCGGTGCTGCGCAGGCTGGTGAAGTCCACGTCCCACAGCCAGCTCATATCACGGCCATCGGCGTATTCGTCGTTGATGCAGATCATCGTGTCGTGTCCCTCGGGCGGGAACGACGCCAGCGACAGGCGGAAGCCCATCGGGTTCTTGACCAGCAGCAGCTCCACCATGGAACCGTTCACATCGATTGATTCCCCGCGACCGAACGCGGGGGTGACGGTCGAGAGCGCGGCCATCAGCGCGTCGGTATCCGACTGTGCGACGGATGTCATGCGTGCGGCGGATGCATCAGAGTCCGGTGAGCCCGTCGATTTCGCCCTCGTCGTTCCGATTGCGTCGCGACGGATGTCCGCCAGCACGGCACGTACCACGGCGAGCGCGGCCGCGGCGTTGTACAGGTTGTAGACGCCTTCGAGCCGGACCGGCGTGGTCAGGTCGGTGCCGTCGATGCGGAACGTGGCCTGATGGTCGCCGACCGCCATCAGCGTGACGTCGGCGGGAAGCGCTTCGGGAGTATGTCCACCGGCGTCGGAATCCCCGTCAGGGCAGGATCGGCCGCCCTTGCCGGCGACAACACCCGAGCCGTCGGATGCGGCAGCGGATGCTTGGCCGGACTCCATGTGCTCGGCGGCGGTTCCGAGTCCCGGCAGGCTCACCGTGGTGGCCATGTCGTCATCGGAGGGGAAGAACGAGCGCAACGAGGCATCCAGTCCGAAGTAGCGGACCGAGGCCGTGGCGGGCACCACATCGGCGAGCGCGGCGATGCGCGGGTCCTCGCGGTTGAGCACCACGGTGCCGGTGGTAGCTTCGGCCACACTGCTGAGCAGGCGGGCGGTGTTGTCAATCTCGCCGAAGCGGTCGAGCTGGTCGCGCATGACGTTGAGCAGCAGGCAGTAGCGCGGCTTGACCTGGCGAACGAAATGCACGGCGTAGGCCTCGTCGAGTTCGAGCACGGCGATGTCGGCGTCCAGCCGACCGCCGAGCGTCACCCGGTCCAGCAGGGCCGAGACCACGCCGCGAGTGAAGTTCGAGCCGGTCGGGTTGGTGAACACCTTCAGGCCGAGGTTCTCCAGCACGCTGGCCACCATGCGCGTGGTGGTGGTTTTGCCGTTGGTGCCGGAGACCAGCACCACGCCGAGCGGCAGCTGACCGAGCGTGCGTGCCAGGAAACCGGGGTCGATGGTTTCGGCGATCTTGCCGGGGAACGCGCTGCCGCCGGAGTGCACGAGCCGTGCCGCCTTGCGGACGGCCTTGCCGATCAGCGGGGTGGCGAAGGCGTGCCAGGGGCGGCGAGTCTTCGCGTCCACAGGTGCCGGCTCCGTGATGGTTGTCTGGTTCTCGGCGGCCGGCTGTTGCACGGCAGACGACCGCCGCGCGTCCGCCGGTTCCCCAACTGTCATATTCCGCGATGCCATCGTTACACCCCCTGATTGTTGTAATCCTGCGGCATGTCCTTGAATTTCGACGTCGCGCCGAGGAATGCCAGATGGAAGGTATCGGTCGGGCCGTTACGGTGCTTGGCCATAATGATGTCGGCCTCGCCCGGACGGTCCTCCTTGTCGTAGAAGTCGGGGCGGTGCACGAGGAACACCACGTCGGCGTCCTGCTCAATCGAGCCGGATTCGCGAAGGTCGGACAGCTGTGGCTTCTTGTCGTTGCGCATCTCGGGTCCGCGGTTGAGCTGGGAAAGCGCCACAACCGGCACCTCAAGCTCCTTGGCGAGCAACTTCAGCGCACGGGAGAATTCGGAGACCTCCTGCTGGCGGCTTTCCACGCGCTTGCCCGAGGTCATCAGCTGCAGGTAGTCGATGACCACGAGTTTCAGGTCATTGGTCTGCTTGAGCCGCCGGCATTTGGCGCGGATCTCCATCAGGCTCATGTTCGGGCTGTCGTCGATGAACAGCGGCGCGTTCTGCATACGGTTCCAGAACTTGTTCAACGTGTTCCACCGTTCCGGCGTGATGTCGTCGGCGCGGCGCAGCGCGACCAGCGGGATGTCCGTTTCGGCGGAGATGATGCGCTGCGCCAGTTCCGTCTTGCTCATCTCAAGGCTGAACACGATGGAGGTCAGGCCGTGGTGCAGCGAGGCGGCACGGGCGAAGTCGATGCCGAGCGTGGACTTGCCCATGGCCGGGCGGCCGGCGACCACAATCATCTGGCCGGGCTGCAGGCCCTGCGTCACGTCATCGATGTCGCGGAAGCCCGTGGGCACGCCGCGTTCCACATTGCCCTGTTGGAGGTTGTCCAGCATCTCCAGCGTGTCCTTGACGGCATCGCCGAGCGGCGCGTAATCCTGCCGCACACGACCCACGCTCATCTCGTAGACCTCGGATTGGGCCAGGTTCACCACGTCCTCGGCCTGGGAGCCCTCCGCCGAATACCCGAGCTGGGCAATCTTGGTGCCGGTGGCGATCACGTTGCGCAGAATCGCGCGCTGGTGCACGATCTCGGCGTAGAACGTGGCGTTCGCGGCGGTTGGCACCGAGGCCACCAGACTGTGCAGGTAGTCGGCGCCGCCGACCTTCTCCAGGTCGCCGGCTTTGAGCAGCTCGTTGGCCACCAGCACCACATCCACCGGCTGCGAGCCGGAGAACAACGTGATGATGGCCTCATAGATGGTCTGATGCTTCGGCTGGTAGAAATCGGTGACGTCGATCATCTGCGAGACCTCGCCGATGGCGTCCTTGCTCATCAGCATGCCGCCAAGCACGGCCATCTCAGCGTCATCATCGTGCGGGGGCACACGGTCGAAGATCACGTCACGCGACGACGCACCGGAGGCGCCGGACGTATACGACGCGTCACCGGCGTAACCGTCCGCGCCGCGCGAACCGCGGCCGTTTCCGCCCGAACGGGACTCATCCCAACTGTTTCCATCAACCATACGTTCGAGTATAGATGCAGGCCCGAAAGCCGGTAGATATCTACCGACCGCCCATGTTCCCATCGACGTCCAACAGCCAATCAACGGCCCGGATGACGGTAATGCCGTCCTGTGTGGTACCGACGCCGTAGGGTTCGAGCGTCACGACGACCTTCGGGAAAGAGTCGCCGACCGCGCGCAGCGGCGCCAGTTCACGCTCGCGTGTGGCTTCGTCGGCCATCGACGCGGTAACCTGAACATACCGCATCGCCGATCCTCGTCTCGCGACGAAATCGACCTCTCCCGTGGGCAGCGCACCGACATGAACCGTCCATCCGCGGCGCAGCAGTTCCATGTATACGATGCCCTCCAGTTGGAATCCGGCATCGATGCCCGCGAAGCCCAGGGCATAATTCCTGAACCCGTTGTCAACCGGATAATACTTGCGTTGGGGACGGAGGATCTGTTTGCCTCTCAGCCCGGATTGTTCCGCCGCATAGATCACGAACGCCTGCTCCAGCATCCTGATCTGCTCGTCCAGCGTCTGCGGGCTGATGGCGACGCCGGATGATTTCAACGTGTTGACGATTCTGCGCACCGAGAACAGGTTCCCGGATGTCGCGAACAGATACCGCGCGATCTTGTCGAACGTCGCGAGATCGCGGATACCATACCTGCTCGCCACGTCCTTGACGACGATGGTATTGAATATGGCGTCCAGAACCTCCGCGGCGCGCGATTCGTCTGCCGGCCCCATGGCAAGCAGCGCCGGCATGCCGCCGTACCGCATGTAGTCGGCCAGCAGCACGTCGGGCGAATCCGACGATTCGTTCTGCAAGGCGCGGCATGATACGTATTCCTCGAATGAGAACGGGTAGACCGGTATCTCCACATACCGGCCGGCGATGTAGGTGGCCAGTTCGCCGGACAGCAGCATCGCGTTCGATCCGGTCAGATAGATGTCGGTATCCGGCTGCGTCTGGAAACGACGGACGACCTTCTCCCAGCCCGCCACCTCCTGCACCTCGTCCAGCAGGATGACGAACGTACCGTTCTTGTCCGCGGCACGGTACGCCGCAGACAGTTCCTCATACAGGTCTCGCGCGGCGTAGTCGAAGGGCAGCCCCGCGGCATCGAGCTGTTTGAAGAACAGATTGGATTCGGCGATGCCGTTTGCCCTCAGACGGTCGGCGAACATACGCAGCAACGTCGACTTGCCGCACCGGCGGACACCCGTCAGCACCTTGACCTCGTCGGTGCCCATATGGGCGACGAGGGATTCCAACAGTCGGGGCCGGGGATACGTCAGCATGCTTTCAAATATACAACGTATTCTATATTATTCGCAACAGAAATTATAATATAAAATATATTTTATATTTACCGAGACAACGACCAGTATGTTCGACGCGCTCACAGCAGCACCACGGTTCATAGCCCGACGTCTCAGCCGGACGCAACACCTCCGCGAATTCCGCACATGGTCGCCACCATGTGTTCATCCACAGTCCAACCGGGCGACACGCTCGGACTCTGCAATGTGGATAGAAAAACGTGAGTTATCCACATTTTGGGGATAAGTCTGTGGATAGCGGGGTGGGTTATCCACAATATGGGGATAACCATGTGCATAACATGGGGATAACCGAATGGACGTGAGACTGAGATTTGCATATCCGAACCAATCGTGGTAAAGGCAGACGGACTCCCATCCGCAGCACCCACATCCGCCTCCGCATTCGCACACCGTTTCATGTGCGTTTCACGGGGATATCCAACCGGTGCAACCGAACGCCTCCTCCCCCTATCCCCAACATTCCCATTCCGGTACAATCGCCCCATGCCACAAACGAACCACGCTGACACCCGCGCCATCAACCGCCAGATCCTCGCCCTCGCCATCCCCACCTTCGGACAGCTCATCGCCGAACCCGCGTTCGTGCTCATCGACACGGCCATCGTCGGCCATATCGGCGACGCGGCGCTAGCGGGACTCTCGGTCGGTTCCACCATCCTGCTCACCACGGTCGGATTATGCGTGTTCCTGGCCTACAGCACCACCAGCCAGGTCGGCCACCTCATCGGTGCCGGGCGCCGCCGCGAAGGGCTCGAAGCCGGGATCGCCGGGCTGTGGCTGGCCCTTATCATCGGCTCCGTGGCGTCATTGGTCATCTTCCTGGCCGCTGAACCGCTGTGCTGGGCCATGGGCGCGCGCGGCGACGTGCTCGACAACGCCACGGCCTATCTGCAGGCCGTGGTGTTCGGAATGCCCGGCATGATGCTGGTGTATGCGGCGAACGGCATCTTCCGAGGGCTGCAGAAGGTGCGCATCACCCTGGCTGCGGCGGTGTGCGGCGCGGTGGTCAACACTGTACTCGACGTGCTGTTCGTGTTCGGATTCGACTGGGGCGTGACGGGTTCCGGCGTGGCCACACTGATCGCCCAATGGTTCATGGGTCTGTTCCTTGTCGTGCCAGCGCTGCTGTGGGCGCGAGCGGACGGCGCGGACTGGCGGCCACGGCTGCACGGCATCCTCGGCAGCGCCAACGACGGCTCCGTGCTGTTCATCCGCTCGCTGGCGCTGCGCGCCTGCATGGTGGCCACCGTCATGGCGGCCACGTCGATGGGCACGCAGGTGCTGGCGGCCTATCAATCGGTGAACTCATGCTGGAGCTTCGTCATCAACATATTGGATGCGATCGGCATTGCGGGGCAGGCGTTGGTGGCCGCCGAACTGGGTGCCGGGCACCGTGACCGTGCGCGCCTGATGACGCGTGCGGCGGGCCGCTCCGGGCTGATCGGCGGCGTGGCGATCGGCGTGGTCCTGATCGCGGTCGGATTCGTTGCCGCGCCGCTGTTCTCCCCGACACCCGACGTACAACGACTCATCACAGTCGGCATGATGGTATTGGGGATATTCCTGCCGTTGGGCGGATGGATGTGGGCCGTGGACGGCATCCTGATCGGCGCGGGCGACTATCGGTACTTGGCGGCCGGTTGCGCGGCCACGGCGGTGGTCTATCTGCCGGCGTTGTGGGGACTCCATCTGGCCGACGGCGTGTTTCTTACCAATGATGAGGTCCGAATGGCCGTGCTCTGGACGGTGATCAACCTGCTGTTCATCGGCGCACGCGCCATCTTCAACGGCCTACGCATCCGCACCGACCGCTGGATGCGCTGACCCGGTCACGTCAGAGAACGGCGGGCGGCGGCGAGCATGATGCGGGCGGTGGATTCCCGCCACGAAGACCATCCGTACCGCTTCGTAATCGTCTCGTCGGAGGTCGCGCCCAACGACGATCCGTCGGCGCGGGTCAGGTCGAACAGCATGTCCAGCAGCACCGGATCGCCGCGCATACGCGCCGCCAACTCCGCGCCAACGGCCGGATCGTAAGGATCCCGCCCGGTGGCGAACTCGGAAAGCGTCAGATGCTCGCGCACCAGCAGCGTGGCCATCCCGACCACGCGGTCGCCGAACCCCATGCGGCGCAGGATCACCGGCGCGTGCCGTGCGCCTTCGGCCGCATGGTCGCGCACGCCAGGGCGTTTGCCGATGTCATGCAGCAGTCCCGCCAGCAGCAACGCGGCATACTGCTCGTCATCGTAATGCTCCGACAACCCCGGCATCGCCGCATCCGACGGGACCGCACTGATTGGGGTCGCGCCTCTGACGCCCGCGTCAACGCCACGGGGGCCGCCATGGCCGTCGGGCCGCCCGTCGCCGCGGCCCAATCGCGAAACGACCTGGATCATATGCTGGTCGATGGTGTACCGATGCGCGGCCGAGGCGCTCGGACGGTTGCGGATACCCAGCCATTCGGGCATCCACCGCCCGGGGATGCCGACGTAATCCAACCGCTCCCACACCTCCGGCAGGTTCGCCCCGCAGGACAGCAGTCGAATCAGCAACGCACGCTCCTCGGCGTTCCAGTCATGGTCCCGCATCGGGCAACGCGTGAGATTGATCAACGTCACCGGATTGATCGGCAACCCCGATTCGCCCGAGGCCACCGCCACGCGCAACGGCAGCGCCGGATCGGACGACGGATCGGCACCGGGCGCGAGTACAATCTCCCCCTCATGCCGCGCCACCCCGGGGGCGATGACATCGAACGTCGGCGCCTCGCGGCGTCCGCCCGACCGCGGCTGGAAGATCTGGAAGAACGCGAATCGCGGCCGGTCGTGGACCAGCGAGCGCCGGGCGCGCGACGCGGTGTCCAGATAGGCGAACGACACCGTGCGCCCCAGTCGGGCGATCATCGTCATCAGGTCGTCGATGGAGGCGGCGGCGCGCTCCCCCTCCGGCAGCGTGGGGTCCGCCAGACCCAGCATCGCGGCGACCGCAGGCTGGTATGCGGTCAGCAGCAGGTTGGTATCGCGTCCCGCCGCCAGGTGGATGCAGTCGCGGACGTCCAGCAGCCGTTCGACCGCGTCGTCATACCTGCCGTGGGGCCGGTCAGCCAGCCACGACGCGGCCAGCGCGGACACGAGCACCGTGTCGCGCAACCCGCCGTGCGCCTCCTTGACGTTCGGCTGGTTGAGATACGGCAGCCTTCCGGATTCCAACAGACGCGCCCGCGCCGAGTCCAGCAGTTCGGGCAGACGACGGCGCGCGGCACGGCGCCATCGTTCGAGAATCGACGATGCCGTGTCCTCGATCAGTTCCGCATCGCCCGCGACCGGCCGCACCTCCAGCCATCCGGTGGCCGCCGGCAGATCATGGTCCGTCACCGCCTCGCACTGCGCGCGGGAGCGCACGGCATGGTCGAGGTCCAGGCCACTGTCCCACAGCGGATACCACAGCAGATTCGCCAGCTCGGTGATCTGGTGCTCGTCCAGCACATGCCCATCGTGGATGAGCACCAGGTCCAGATCCGAACACGGACCGATCTGCCCGCGGGACAGGGACCCGGTGGCGGCCAATCCCACACCGCGGTCCGGCACCACGAACGACGTCGCCGCGCACGCCTCGTCCCACAACGCTCGCAACCGGTCCATCGCCAGCGCGGTGCGCGCGCGACGCTTGCCCGCGCCATCACGGTATACGCCATCCGCATCCGGGGCGCTCAACTCCAGGAACCGTGCCTTCAGTCCATCCACGGCACTCATATCGGACTCCTCACCTTGCGGGCGCCACACCGACGCCGAACCACGCCCCGACCGCCCGCACCACATCAACAACCACAGCGGTTCCCCCGAATGAACCGCGCCGCAGCAACAATCAATGAAAGATCCCCGCACACCGTCGGCGTGCGGGGACCCACAATAGAGCGTCCTAACGGACCACCCGTCAGATGGCGGCCGAACCGGTCTCGCCGGTACGCACGCGCGTCACCGAATCAAGCGGCGCGACCCACACCTTGCCGTCGCCGATCGTGCCGGTGGCGGCGGCCTTGACGATCGCGTCGACCAGCACCTGCACGTCCGCGTCATCCGCAAGGATCTCCAAACGGATCTTCGGCATCAGGTCCACCGTGTATTCGGCACCGCGGTAGATCTCGGTATGGCCGCGCTGACGGCCGTAGCCGTTCGCTTCCGACACCGTCATGCCGTGCACGCCGGCCGCGGACAACGCGGTCTTGACCTCGTCGAGTTTATGGGGCTGGATGATGGCTGTGATGAGCTTCATCTCACTTCACCTCCTTGAGAACGGAGCTGGCCGTGCCAGCGAAGTCGTAGGCGCGTTCGCCCTGATCCGCCAGGTCGATGCCGCCGATCTCCTGGGATTCGGTCACGCGCCAGCCGATCGTCTTCTCCAACGCGAACGCGATGATCGCCGTCACCACCGCGGAGAATCCGATGGCCACCAGCGCCACCAGCAGCTGGACCACCAGCTGACGCCAGTCGCCGCCGGCCAGCAGGCCGGTGCCCTCGCCGAACAGGCCGATCAGCAGAGTGCCGATCAGACCGCCGACGCCGTGCACGCCGACCACGTCAAGCGAATCGTCATAGCCGAGCTTGAACTTCAGGCCGCAGGCAAAGCAGCAGACGATGCCGGCGACCGCGCCGATGACCATGGCCCACAGCGGGGAGACCACGTCGGCGGCCGGGGTGATGGCCACCAGGCCGGCCACAATGCCCGAAGCCGCGCCCATGGCGGTGTAATGGCCGGAGCGGATCTTCTCGGTGAAGCCCCAAGCCAGCATGGCCGCGGCCGCGGCTGCGGCGGTGCTCACCCAAGCGTATCCGGCGGTGCCGTTGGCCGCGAACGCCGAACCCGCGTTGAAACCGAACCAGCCGAACCACAGCAGGAACGCGCCCAGCATGACCATCGGCACGTTGTGCGGACGCATCGGCTGCGTGCCGAATCCCTTACGCCGGCCGATGATGAGTACCACGATCAGCGCGGCGGTTGCGGCGTTGATATGCACGACCGTGCCGCCGGCGAAATCGTGGGCGGAGGCGCCGATCGCCTGGGAGATCGCGCCGTCCGGGGACAGCAGGCCGCCGTTCCACACCATGTGGGCCAGCGGGCAGTAGCACAGTGTGATCCACAGCGCCACGAAGATCATCCACGTGCTGTACTTGATGCGCTCGGCCAGCGCGCCGGGGATCAGCGCCACGGTGATCATGGCGAACGCGGCCTGGAACGCCACGTCGATGCTGCCCGGGTACGCGCCGGACGTATCGACCGCGGTGAACACGCCATCCTGCGCGGTCATCGAATCGCGCAGCAGGAAGCCGGTGACCGGGTCGCCGAAGATGCCGGCCACGTCATTGCCCGCGTAGGAGATCGACCAGCCCCACAGCACCCAGACCACCATGGTGACCGCCAGCGCCGCGGCGGACAGCATCAACATATTCAGCACGGCCTTGGCTCGCACCATGCCGCCATAGAACAACGCCACACCCGGCGTCATGAGGAAAACGAGGGCCGCGGAAGTCAACAGCCATGCGGCAGCTCCGGTGTCCATGTTCTACCTCCCTCTCTTATTGCAATGTCATATCAGTTCGTCGCCCGGACGGACGGGCCGACCGCATCGGCCGTCCGTCGGAACACCGACGTTCGGTATCAAACGTCCGTCCGATGTTCAACACGTTACGTTGTGTTTCTGGATGATTACGTTCCAGGGACCGCGGACGGCACCCGAAGGGGGCAGAGCACCGGAGTTTTTCGCCAGTTGCCGCCGTTTGGAGGCGATTGTTGCGTGTATGTGACGACGCCGGAGACCCCCGTTCGGGCACCGTCCGCGATGCGGACTCCCGACGGGGGCGCGGGCGACCGTCAGGCCAGGATGCCGTCCACGAACCCTTCCGGATCGAACGGGGCCAGATCGTCGGGGCCCTCGCCCAGGCCGACCAGCTTGACCGGCACGCCCAGCTCCTTCTGCACGGAGATTACAATGCCGCCCTTGGCTGAGCCGTCCAGCTTGGAGAGCACCACGCCGGTGATGCCGATCGCCTCGGCGAACACCTTGGCCTGGGCCATGCCGTTCTGTCCGGTGGTGGCGTCGAGCACGAGCAGCACCTCGTCAACCGGCAGGTTCTTCTCGGTCACACGGCGGATCTTGCCCAGCTCGTCCATCAGGTTCGCCTTGTTCTGCAGACGGCCCGCGGTGTCGATGATGAGCACGTCGGCCTGCTCGTCCTTCGCGCGCGCGGCGGCTTCGAACGCCACCGACGCGGGGTCGGCGCCGTCCTTGTCGGAACGGACCACCGGCACCCCGACCTTGGCGCCCCACGTCTCCAGCTGATCGGCGGCCGCGGCACGGAACGTGTCGGCCGCGCCCATCATCACCCGCTTGCCATCGGCCACGAACAGCCGGGCCAGCTTGCCCGCAGTCGTGGTCTTGCCGGTGCCGTTCACGCCGACCATGATGATGACGGACGGCGTGTTCGCACACTCCTTGTTCGCATTGAGCCGACGATCCATATCCGGGCCGACCAGGTCGAGCAGCTTGGAACGCAACGCCTCACGCACCTGCGCGGGGTCGGCGGTGCCGGTGATGCGCGAATCGGTGCGCAGTTCGTCCACCAGCTGCGCGGAGGCTTCGGCGCCGACGTCGGCAAGCAGCAACGTATCCTCCACGTCCTCCCAATCGGCTTCGGAGAGGTTGTCCTTGGCCAAGATATTGAACAGCGCCTTGCCGAAGGGGTTCGACGACTTGGCGAGCTTGGCGCGCAGCCGTTCGATGCGGGAACGCGCGCCCTCCGGCTTGTCCAACGCGGGTTTGGCGGGGGTTGGTGTCGCGGCGGTAGATGTTGTGGCCGGTTCCGGCGCAGCGGCCGGTTCCGGTGCGGCGCCGGCGGGGGCCGGGGTCGCGGACTGCCCGGAGGCCTCAGGTTCCGCCGACTCCGGGCGAACCAGTTCCCGAGCGGAAGCCGGCTGGTCGCCACCGACGACGGCGGTCGGCGACTGTTCCTGCTGCGGTTTGCGATCCGCGGAACGGCGGGAGTGCAGATACCAGACAATCGCGATGACGGCGATAACAACAATGGCGGCTACAATGCCGATGATCACATTCGGTTCCATGTCACCAAGCCTAAAAACCGCAACGGACAGGGGCTAGGCACGCATCCGCCTACACTGGTGCACATGGCCAATTCCTCTCGTATGACGTCGCTGCAGCGGCGCGAACAGCTTATCCGCATCGGACGTTCGCTCTTTGCGTCCAAGGGGTTCGAGGCGGTCAGCGTGGAGGAGATCGCGGCGAGCGCCAAGGTATCCAAGCCGATTGTCTACGAGCATTTCGGTGGCAAGGAGGGGCTGTATGCCGTGGTGGTCGATCGCGAGATGCGGGCGCTGACCGAGGCGCTGTCGTCCGCACTGGCCACCCCTTCCGACCATCCGCGGCAGATCGTGGAACGCACGGCGCTGGCGTTGCTCACCTACATCGAGGAGAATGCCGCGGGCTTCCAGGTGCTTGTGCGCGATTCACCGTCCACCGACCCCGCCGGCTCGTTCAGCTCGCTGTTGGGCGAGGTCAGCATGAAGGTCGAGGAGCTGCTGGTCGTCTCGTTCAAGCAGCGCAAACTGCCGACCAAGGGCGTGCCGTACTATGCGCAGATGCTCGTCGGTATGACCGTGTTCACCGGACAGTACTGGGCGGACCAGCGCAAGATCAGCAAGGAGCAGCTGGCCGCGCACATCGTCAATCTGGCATGGCATGGCCTGTCACGGCTGGAGGCCAAACCCACGCTGCGATTCGAGGGAGCCAAAGCCAAACGCAACGCCGCGCAGACCGCCGCGTTGCCATCGCCCGCCGTCATCACCGTCGAACCGGTGGAGGACGCGGATGCCGCGCCGGATCCCCACGACGAGGACGACGCCCCCCGATCCGGAGCCGACCCGGAACTGACCTTGGACGACGTCAGGGGTGTATTCCGGGTCTCCCCTGCATAATTTCAGGGGATGATTCACCGCGGCCGCCGCGCATGTCGATGCGCGAAGTGCTACGTTGGAACCAGATAGAGCAAACCGACCGGCCTCTTACGGCCAGCAATCGAGGAACACCTAGCATTATGGAGCAGAACACTGCCAAAACCATCACCTTCGTGGTGCCTGCGTACAATATGGAGACCTACCTCAGCCGGTGCATCGAATCGTTGGTCGCAGCGCAGCGCAACGATGACATCGAAGTGCTGATCGTGGACGACGGCTCCCACGACAACACCCCGCAGATCGCCGACGCATACGAACGGCGATACCCCGGCATCGTGCGCGCCATCCACCAGGAGAACAAGGGGCACGGCGGCGCGGTGAACACCGGTGTGGCCGAGGCAAGCGGCGTGTACGTCAAGGTGGTGGATTCCGACGATTGGATCGGCGCGGAGGCGCTCGAACGGGTGATGGAGACGCTGCGCACGCAGGTGGCCGGCGACGCGCCGATCGATCTGCTCGTCACCGACTACGTGTACGACAAGGTCGGTAAGCGCGTCAAGCATGTGGTCGATTTCAAGCATGTGATGAAGCCGAACCGCGTACTCACCTGGGATGATCTCGGCCGATTCGGTGTGGCGCAGTACATGATCATGCACACGCTGACCTTCCGCACCGAGGTCGTGCGCGCCTCAGGCATGCAGCTGCCGGAGCACACGTTCTACGTGGACTTCATCTACTCGTACCACCCGTTCCCGTGGATCAAGACACTGATGTACCTCGACGTGCCGTTCTACCACTATTTCATCGGCCGCGAGGGGCAGAGCGTACAGACCGACGTGATGATCCGCCGTGTCAACCAGCTGCAGCTGGTCAACCGCTGCATGCTGGCGGCCACGCCGGAACGCGGCACCGTGCCGGACGGTCTGTACCGGTACATGATTCACTTCCTGGCCATCGAGAGCTCGGTGACCAGTGTGTTCCTCATCCTTTCGCGCAAGCCGGAGAACTACAAGGTCAAGGATGAGCTGTGGGAGAATATCCGCCGGACCTCGCCCGGCATCTACCACGATGTGCGGCGTAAGCTGATCTCCCGTGCACTCAACCTGCGCGGCTCGGTCGGACGATGGATGATCCGCGTGGGCTACCGCGTGGCGAATCTGGTGGTCGGATTCAACTAAACGCGACCTGCCGCGCATGCACTCGCCAGTCGAGGTACGGCGTTGCTTGACAAGCGTATGCAACACGTTTGTCTCTTCGGCGCGTCGCGCTGTATAATGTGAGTTTGTTGCCCCTCTAGCTCAACGGTTAGAGCAGCGTCCTTTTAAGTCGTGGGTTGTGGGTTCGAATCCCACGGGGGGTACTCTCAAGGAAAGGTCCGCCTCCACCGGCGGACTTTTCCATATCATCACCTGTTTCTTCCGCCACACCCATTCTCCGCATCAGGGAATCATCCATTAACGACTCTGGTGATGTATTCAGAAAATGTGAAGCTCTTACCAAGTCAGCAACGGACCAAGAAACTACGCCTTTGAGTTTTTTTGACATAGCAGCTCGCTGAATCCCCAACGCCTCTGCGAGCGATGTTTGAGACAAACCATACGCAGTCAACATCATCTTGACATTCCAAGAAATGACTTTTTCCGTATACGAAACATCATCAAGACCTGTTTCAACCGGAGCGGACATTACAGCCGTCATAGGCATCCTCAATTCATCTTGTATCTGTATTTTCAACAGAGTTTAACACGCCGACTTGTGTTGCGTCAAAAGAAACACTAGACTGTATCTTGCAAGGAAACATACGACCTGCAAGGGATGCAAGACGGAGGTTACTTATGTCGATGAAGGAGTGGGTTAAGGCGCAGGGTTTGTCTTACCGCCAGCTTGCTTCGGACATGGGCGTCTCCGCTTCGCAGTTGTGCAAGAAGTTGAACCGGCAGTCGGCATGGCAGGAGGACGATCTGGTGTGGTTTTCGGATCATTACGGGCTGTCCGCTGATTTCGTGATCGGCTGCTCGGAAGAACCGTATCGAGTGGGGGTGGCTTGATGGCTTCAGTGATTCCTGTTGATTGTCCCGTTGATGATTATCTGGTCGTGCGTGTTGGCGCGGCGACGATGATCGTCCCGTCCGGTTTGGATGCGTCCTTTGATGATCTGGCCGGTATTCGTCACCGGTTCAACGAGGTGTTGTCGGAGCAGATGCGTCTCGCCCGCCCTTCGTTCGCGGCCGATGATGCCGTGTCTCGTCCGGAGCTTGAGTTCCCGACCATTTCCGAGCAGGAGCGTCGGGATTGCAAGGATTTGTCCCGTCGTCTTGCGTTCTGGGGTGACTCGCGGATGGCGGTTGGCTCCCGGTCCGGAAAGGAGGTTCGAGAGTAAAGGAATGCCCGGCTCCCCGATTAGCGGTCGCGGAGCCGGGCGGTAAACCATCCAGTCACATGATCCCGATGATGGACTTCGGATCGTGTGTCAACCAATGTCGTTCAGTTTTGGAGGTTCACATGTCCAGTGTAAACGGGTCGTTGATGACCGTTGTTTTTGATGATACGCGCGACACGCCGATGCTTGGCCGGACAAGTGCGGATTGTTTTCGGGAGGCGGAATGGTGGCGGCATCGGGCCGCTTTGTATCTGGATGCGGCCGTCGGTATCGGTGTCGGCACGATGGCGTTGCTTCTGCTTCTCGTCCTGTTCCCTTTCGTTTCGGCGGTGGCCGCGTTGGCGGTCGGCATGGTTGCGGTGCTGGCCGGCGGGTTGTTGGCCCGTTGGCTTGTGGGGAACTATCGCGACGCGATGGATTTCGCCGTTTGGAGTCTGGAAGGGGCTTGCGTTGGAGGAGATCGAGGCTGACATGAGAAGGATCGCCTATTGCCTGTCGGGTCTTGCGACGGGTCTGCGTGCCACGCAGGAGGCCGTGGATCGTATGACGGTCATGGCGCTTGTGATTCGGATGCAGATCCGTGGTCTGGGCGCCGCGCCGAACGCCTCCGTTTCCCCGGCCGTTGTGCCGTTGGTTCTGGAAGGAGGGATGTGATGGCGTCGGTTGTGGGTTTGCTTGCCCGGAACATGGGGTCGCGCATCAGTCTGCTCGCGGGGTCGGTGGATTCGTCCCTGACCGTGGAGCAGGTCGTCGCCGCCGCGTATGCGGCCGGTGTGGAGGATTCGTCCTCGTTCGTGTGTGATTGCGATTTCGCGTCCCGTGATGGTTCGGCGGAGGTTCGTCGTGCCGCTTCGGCGTTGAGCGAGGCGTTGTCGATGCTGCGGCATCCGTCGTCGTGTGGAGAGAGGTGTTCGCGATGAGTCGTGATTTTCGTTTTCTGGTGCATCTGCTGGGGTTGTGCGTCCTGATGGCCTTGTCGGTGGGGTCGTTGTTCCTGATCGCTTGGCTGCTGGTTCTCGCGTGCTCCTTGGTGGGTGTGGATCTGGCGTTCCCGTTCGCGTTGGTGTCCTCGATCCTGCTGGTGACGGTGGTGTTGGTGCCGTGGCTTGCATACGAGACCCGGATCGCGGTTTCGGATGATGACGAGAGGGAGGCGTGACATGACCGCCTGCAAGGTTTTCTCCGCCAGGGACGTTCGTCTTATCGAGGCCTCCCCTGCCGTCATGTCCGTGTCGGAGACGGGGCGGATCTCGTACACGACGGCGTTCCGGCTGCATCTGCTGGCCCGGTTGCGGGCGGGTGATACCGCGACCGAGGTGTTCGCCGCCGCGGGTCTGCCGTCGTCGCTGGTCGGGCCGAAACGTATCGAGCGGGCGGCCGCGCACGCGCGGCGTTCGGAGCGTCTGGCCCGTCTGCTGGACGAGCGGGGCGACACATGGGATTCGATGGTGGCCAGGCGCGGCACGTCGGACGACGATCTGATGCGCGTGGTCATGGCGGTGTCGAACCGTTGCTCGGGTTTGCAGGAGCGGCTGGACCATATGGAGCGTCTGGTCGCCGCGCTGACCTCGAGCGTCGATCTGGGGAGGGCGTCATAAACGGGCGTGAGAGCAGCGCCGGGCGCGTGATCCGCATGCTTGGCGAGGGCAGGCCGGACAAGGTCATCTCCCGGGAGACCGGGTGGCCGCAGACCGCCATCGATTCGATGAAGACGTTGTTGGAGCATGAACGGTTCAGGGAGGTGCGTGATGGCCGGTGACGCGATGGTGCTGATCGTCCTGCTGATGGGTTGTTCGGTGGCGGGCGTGCTGCTGCCGTTCGTCCTGGTGGCGTTGCGCGTGCTGATGATTCCGGTGCGTATCGTCGCCCTGTTCTTCAGGTTCGTGTGGAACGGGGGCCGAAGATGACCGCGGGAACGTTGGAGAAGGTATGGCGTCTGAACGATCCGCGTCTGACGCCCGCCGCGAAGTCCGTGCTCTCCTATCTGGCGTACCGGGCCTATTATGCGGACGGGCGGGCCGCGTGGCCGAGCGTGGACACCGTGAGCCGGGCCACGGGATGCAGCCGAGCGACGGTGCATCGGGCCGTGAGCATGCTGGTCGAGCTGGGGTATCTTCGCGCCGCCGACGACCAGTCGTGGAACGCGAGGAACGCGGTGACGGGAGAGCCCGTGCGGAGGAACTACCGGACGACCGTGTGGGACGTGCTGACGGAGAACTTCCGCGACGTGGAGTCCGAGTCCGCGGAGCGTATCGCCGATCAGACAATGGATGCCGGATCGTCCACCGATATTCAGGGGTCTCAGAATGAGACCCCTGGGATGGAGCCGGTTCAGGGGTCTCAAATTGAGACCCCTGAGTCTGAACCGCACCCCGATTGTTGGA
>NZ_DGVO01000040.1:88875-132876 GCF_002394995.1 Bifidobacterium sp. UBA4282 | reverse complement strand
TCCAACAATCGGGGTGCGGTTCACACCGTTACGATGCGGGGGCGTCGAAGTCCGTCAGAACAGCCGGAGCATCCAGCCGATGGGGTTGCCCAGATCACACAGCAGGATCACCACCACCATCAGCACGAACACAACTGCGCCATACACCGCCGAACGGTAGGCCAGGCTCTTGCCGCGCAGCGCATGCAGGCCGGAGACCAGCAGCCAGGTGAACAGCGCTCCGACCAGGAAGCCGCCCACATGCGCCTGCCAGGCCACGTTGCGGACCACCACCGGCATCAGGAAGTTGATGACCATCCACACCAGCATGGAGGTGATATCCGCCCCCACACGGCGGTAGACGATCAGTACCGCCGCGAACAGGCCGAACAGCGCGCCGGAAGCGCCGTAGGCGGCCGTGAACCATCCGGCCTGGCCCGGAGCCAGCGCGCCCCACAGCATCATGCCCATGCCGCCGCCGATGCCGGAGAGCATGTACAGCGCCAGGAACGGCCAATGCCCCATCAGACGTTCCAGCATCGGGCCCACCGACCACAGCGTCAGCATGTTGAACAGGATGTGCAGGATCGAGGTCGGCTGGTGCAGGAACATCGAGGTGATGAACGTCCATGGACGGCTCACGGCCAGCATCGGCTGGATCGCGCCGAAGTTCACCAGCGCGTTCAACGCGGACGGCGACACGATCGACAACAGCAGTTCGATCAGCCAGATGGCGATGCAGATGATCGCGATCGCCGCACAGAATACCGGGCCATTGTCACGCCAATGGTAGCGAATCGCACGTTTGGAGAACATGTCGCGCAGGGTCGGCGACTCGGGGAACAGACTGAAACGACGGTATGCCATGGCATCCACTCTAGCGGGCGGTCGGATTACCGTTCCGCCGCCGCCACACCGCCGGTGCCGCATCGCGGAAATCCACCCAATCGTTACAAACCTCGCCGTATGATGGATAGCAGAGTTGGCTTGGATGAGCAGGCCACATGTACGGAAAGGAGGCCGCTATGGAGCGTAAGTCGTCCAGCGGTTGGAAGTTCTTCGCGTTGCTGTTCGGTGCATTGCTTGCCGCAGTCGTCGGCCTGTACATCTACAAGCAGCAGAATCCGGATTATGATCCGTGGGAGGAACCGTGGGAGAACAGCTCCTCGCCCGTTGATCTGGGCCTGGCTAAGGAAGCCGCCACCGAGACGCCGGCTGTCGAGGCCGAGGAAGCCGAAGCCGAGGAGACTCCGGAAGAGGCCTGATCGGGGTTCCATCCGCAATATGGACTTGATAAGGTCCGTCCCTTCACAGGGGCGGACCTTTTCGTTGTGTCCGGAACCGCCCAGCGGCAATACGGCACGATATAAGTTGGGGCCCGCACCTGCTGGTGCGGGCCCCGTTGCAGTTCAACGCTCAGTGAGCGGACACTCCGTCAGTCGGCGAGCGGGCCGGTGTGCCAGATGCGCTCGAGGTAATCCTCAATCGAGCGGTCCGAGCTGAAGTAGCCGGAGTTCGCCACGTTGATGAGGGCCTTGCGGTGCCATTCGAGCGGGGTGCGGTACAGGGCCTCGATGTCGGACTGGATGGCGGTGTAGGAGTCGAAGTCGGCCAGGGTCATGAAGTAGTCCTTGGTCAGCCAGTCGGCAACGAGCGGCGCGAAGGTGTTGCGGTCGCCGTTGGAGAAGGTGCCGTTGGAGATCATGTCGATGGCCTGCTTCAGACGCGGGTTGGCCTCGTAGTAGGCGGCCGGGCCGTAGCCCTTGGCGTAGAGCTCCTCGACCTCGTCCACGGTCATGCCGAAGAGGAAGAAGTTCTCGGCGCCGACGCGTTCGCGGATCTCCACGTTCGCGCCGTCGAGGGTGCCGACGGTCAGCGCGCCATTGAGGGCGAACTTCATGTTGCCAGTGCCGGAGGCCTCCTTGCCGGCCTGCGAGATTTGCTCGTCCAGGTCGGTGGCCGGGATCAGGTGCTGGGCCAGGCGCACGTTGTAGTTCCACGGGAAGAACACGTTGAGCTTGCCCTTGACGTCCGGATCGTTGTTGACCACGCGGGCCACGTTGTTGATCAGCTGGATCGTCAGCTTGGCCATGTAGTAGCCCGGGGCGGACTTGGCGCCGAAAATCACGGTACGCGGCATGACGTCGTCGGCGGACATGTTGCCGTTCTTGATGTCCGCGTAGCGGGCGATCAGGGCCAGGATCTTCAGGCTCTGACGCTTGTACTCGTGCAGACGCTTGATCATGGAGTTGAACATGGTGTCCGGGTTCATGTCGAAGCCGTACTGACGCTTGGCGTAGTTGGCGAAGCTCACCTTGTTGGCGTGCTTGACCTCGGCGAACTTCTTGACGAACTCGTCATCCTGAGCCAGCGGTTCGAGGCCCTTGAGCAGCTCCAGGTCGCTCAGCCACTTGTCGGTGCCCAGGCCCTCGGTGATCAGGTCGGACAGGCGCGGGTTGGCCAGCTTGATGAAACGACGAGGGGTCACGCCGTTGGTCACGTTCGTGAACTTCTCGCCGTACAGGTCGGAGAAGTCCTTGAGCGTGATGTCCTTGAGCAGCTGCGAGTGCAGCTCGGCCACGCCGTTGACGTGCGAGCCGCCGGCCACGGCCAGGTAAGCCATGCGCACCTGCGGGTCGTCGCCCTCGGTGACGATGCGCATGCGCTCGATCTTGGCCTTGTCACGGGTCTTGCCGGCGATCTCGTTCATGAAGTGGTCGTTGATCTGGTAGATGATCTCCAGATGACGCGGCAGCAGCTCGCCGATCAGGTTGGCCGGCCACACCTCGAGCGCCTCCGGCAGCAGCGTGTGGCAGGTGTAGTTGAACGTGCGGGTGGTGATGTCCCACGCGGTGTCCCAGTCGTAGCCGTACTCGTCAATCAGCACGCGCATGAGCTCGGGGATGCCGATGACCGGGTGCGTGTCGTTGAGCTGGAAGGTGATCTTGTCCGGGAAGGTGGTCAGGTCCGGCTTGTCCTGGCCAGGGTAGAACACGCGGATCGCGTCGTGGATGGACGCGGACACGAAGAAGTACTGCTGCTGCAGGCGCAGACGCTTGCCCTGCGGCGTGGAATCCTCCGGGTACAGGATCTTGGAGATGTTCTCCGCATCGACCTGCGGGCGAACGGCGTTAAGATAGTCGGAACGGTTGAAGGTGAGCAGGTCGAACTCGTCGTAGCTCTTGGCGGTCCACAAGCGCAATGTGTTCACGCGACCCGAGGCGTAGCCCGGCACCATGTAGTCGACCGGCACGGCGCGCACGCAGGTGGCCGGATGCCACACGCGCTTGCCGTCCTCGTCGGCCACGTAGCCGCCGAAGTCCACGCGCTGCGAACGGTTGTAGTCCACATGGCCCCACGGTTCCTCGTTGGCCAGCCAGTACTCCGGGTTCTCGATCTGCTGGCCCTGCTCGTTGAAGGACTGCTTGAAGATGCCGTACTGGTACTGGATGCCGTAGCCGAATGCCGGCACGCCCAGCGAGGCCAGCGAGTCGATGAAGCAGGCGGCCAGACGGCCCAGGCCACCGTTGCCGAGCGCGGGCTCGTACTCGGCATCGACGACGTCCTGGTAATCGAAGCCGAGCTGCTCGACGGCCTCGTCGAACTGCTCGGTCAGGCCTGCGTTGAGCAGCGCGTTGCGCAGCTGCTTGCCCATCAGGAATTCGGCGCTCAGGTAACCGACAGCCTTGGTGTTGCCGTTGACCATGTCCTGCTGTGTCTTCATCCAGGAATCCATGAGATGACGGCGCACGGCGGTGGAGGCGGCGACGTACACGTCGGCCGGCGTGGCCTGCTCAACGGTCACGCCCTGCGTGTACTTGAGCTGCTCGCGGATCTCATCCGCGAACTCCGCAGTCGTGATGGGGGACTTCGGTGCGGTAATTTCAGTCATTATCTGACTCCCTCTGACGGATAATACTCCGAGAAACATTATGCCTTGAGCCAGCCCGTTCCGTCCTTCCGCAACATGAACGGCGCATGACGTCTTGCATACGTTTTCATCCTTGAGCCTAGCACGACCCCTACTGAAAAAACGATGGTCCGAAACCCGCCCACGGCGCCCCCATTGCCGCCAAAACAAGGGATCTGGCGGGTGTTATCGCTCACACTCTACCCTATATGGCGAGATTCCAGATTGGATAGAATCCGAAAGCCCGGAACATTTCAATGGGCATCGACGGTCATCGGCCCGAGGAACAATGGCTCGCATGGCAGTGATACGGGAACAGGATCTGGACAAGGGACGGGCGGCGTTCGCCCAGTGGCGAGACGCGGCGGAGAGCATGCTCGACAATGCGGGGACGCAGGCATCAACGGCGGCGTTCCGACTCGCGTTAAAACCAAGTCTGCCGCGGCCGGTGTGGGCGATGGCGGTGCGCTATTCACTGCACCTGCTGGAACGCAAGGCGCCCGGCCCCGGCGTGGAGGTGCGCGTGGCCCCGTGGGGCGCGATCAAGATCCTCGACGGCCCAGCCTCGGATCCGCATAACCTGACCCCGCCCGACGTCATCGAACTCGACCCGGAAGTATGGCTACGCCTGGCCACGGGCGTCACCACGTGGGATGAGGAGAAGACGGCCGGACGCATCAGCGCCGTCGGCGAACGCGACGACCTGAGCGGCCTGCTGCCGCTGGCGTAGGGAACGGGGTACCGACTACTTGCCGGCGGCGGGCTTCGGCTTGAGGGCGCTCGGCATCGGCATCGGGATGGGACGCGGCTTCGGCGCGGCCTTCACCGCGGGCATCTCGCCGCTCGTCGCCTTGGCGGCGGCTTCGGCGGCCCACTTGGCGTACTCGTCCAGATCGTCGTCAACCGGTGCGGTGGATTCCCCGTCGTACGCGTCCTCGACGTCGTCGTCCACATCATGGACGTACTGGACTTCCTCATGGGAGAACGGATCGACCGAACCGGTGCCCGGCTCCTGGGCACTGAGCTCCTTGGCGAGCTCGTCGTAATCGGTGTCGGTGGTCAGATACTTGAGCTTTCGGGCTATCTTCTGCTGTTTTGCCTTCTGTCGTCCGCGGCCCATCTGACCCCCTGAGGATTACTGCGTGTTCAATTCATCACATTAGAGCGTACCACTAGTTTTCCCCTTTCGTTGTCGGCTCAGCCTTTTACGATGAAAAACAGCCGAAAACCGGACTATTGCAAGGGATGCGAAGATGACGAACGAGACAGTGAAACCCGAGATCACCGCGGCCGGCAATGAGGTGAGCGCCAGCTTCCTCGCCGCCAAGAAGCGTTCGGATGAGACGATGGCCGCGCTGGAGGCCAACCCGGGCAAGTTCACGATGCTGACTGGTGATCGCCCGACCGGACGCCTGCATCTGGGCCACTACTTCGGTTCGATCCGCGAGCGCGTGGCCATGCAGGAGCGCGGCGTGAACACGAACATCATCATCGCGGATTATCAGGTCATCACCGACCGCGATACCACCGAGCACATCGACGACAACGTGCTCAACCTCGTACTCGACTACATGGCCGCCGGCATCGACCCGGCCAAAACCATGATCTTCACGCATTCCGCGGTGCCAGCCGAGAACCAGCTCATGCTGCCGTTCCTCTCGCTGGTCACCGAGGCGGAGCTGCACCGCAACCCGACCGTCAAGTCGGAGATGGAGGCCTCGGGCCACGCGCTGACCGGCCTGCTGCTGACCTACCCGGTGCATCAGGCATGCGACATCCTGTTCTGTAAGGCCAACGTGGTGCCGATCGGCAAGGACAACCTGCCGCATGTGGAGATCACCCGCACCATCGCCCGCCGGTTCAACGAGCGTTACGCCAAGAAGCATCCGGTGTTCCCGGAGCCGGCCGCCATCCTGTCCGAGGCGCCGGAGATTCCGGGGCTCGACGGCCGCAAGATGAGCAAGTCGTACGGCAATTCGATCATGCTGGGCGCCACCGCCGAGGAGACGGCCAAGCTGATCAAGAAGAGCCCGACCGATTCCGAACGCCGCATCACCTTCGACCCGATCAACCGTCCGCAGGTCTCCGCGCTGCTGACCACCGCGGGGCTGGTGACCGGCCGCGACCCGCAGGAGATCGCCGAGGAGATCGGCGATGCCGGCGCCGGCGCGCTGAAGAAGTACGTCACGGAGTCAGTGAACGAGTTCCTGGCCCCGCACCGTGAGCGCCGCGCCGAGCTGGCCAAGGACATGGACACGATCCGCGACATCCTGCACGACGGCAACAAGCGCGCGAACGCGATCGCCGAGGAAACCCTCGACGAGGTGCGCGCCGCCATGGGCATGAAGTACTGATTTCCGTTTCTGTTCGGCTGCCGCGCCGTGCAGCCGAACAGAAACGCAACGTGACTGGTCGCCGCAACGTATCCGGTTGCGGCGACACCAGCTCTTGAGTCAGATAGCAACCTTCCACGCATCCAAGCCGCGAATACACTCGACGAGATATGTACCGTCATGGGGTTGAAATCCTAAAGTCGGCTATTCCGCCGTGCGGTATGTCTGGCGGCGGCTAGCCGGCTTGTCCGGGATTCCCAGTTCAAGTAGTCCCCGTTCCACCAACGGATATACATAACGGTTCATCGCATATGCGGTGCTGACGATGCCCAGATGCTCGGCAATCTGGCTTCGCGTACGCGGCTCACTGCAGAAGTCCAGCACGTCCCGCTGCCTGGGCTCCAGATCGGAGCGACGAACGTTGGACTGAGGGGATTCCTTGCCGTCTGCGTGGTCTTGGGCGTTCAGCCGCAGCGTCACACGGAATTCGCCACGACGATTTTCAAATTCCGGCTCAGGCATTCCCGCCTCAGCCACCAAGCGACGAACGGTAGGAATGCCGGAATACCGGTTTTCGGTTTGCTTAAGCAGTTCCATCGCCGTCGCGATTACCGGATTCCTGGTATCCGGCTGCACTCGGCCAAGTTGATCGACAGTCAGCCGCCCATATAGACCTCCAGGATTGGTGATGACCAGACGGTCGGAGAACATTTGCACTTGTATAGGCATTCCTTGAGTATGGATGCTGTAATCTCTGTGGATCAGTGCATTTAATACCAATTCACGCACGGCCTCAATGGGATATTCCTCATGATCCACACGATTTCCGCTGACCGTATCGATGATTGTTTTGGCCCGCATATTGCGCCGAACAAAAGCAAGCGTTCCCTGGAGCTGTTCGGACAGCGTTCCCTCAATACGCATATTATCCACGAAACGCGCGCCCTCGACATCACCTTCTCCAGCCGTTGTACCGGGCAATCGTGTGGCAACAATCGAAACCTGAGGTAAGAACGCCTGTGGATACAATCCAAACAGCATCATTCCAGCCAATGTCGGGTGATTGTCCTTGACGATGCTCATCAATTCCAGCACCCGTTGCTGATCCATTCGAGCCAGATTCGGACGCCCATCCTTCAACGCAAGCGTATATCGCAACAGTTGATCACTGTCGAGATCGGCGACTGTCGCCCGGTCAACGGCCCGCAATTCGTCCTCATATTTTCGACGAAACGCCTCGTAGCTATACACCTCGTACTCGGTCATAGGCTCATCGGCATCTCCAACCCGCACATATGACCCGCGATAACGCCCTCGTCCTTCATAGAAACACGGCCGATCGGCGATGTCCAATGCCGGTATCTCGGCACTCACCACATTTCGATCATCAATTCGGCATACGGTGAAGACTGCTCGCACTTTCGGGTGCATCTGATTACACTGCTCGACAACGTGCTTCATCAGATCCTGGACGTCGTAGACTCCCACCACTTCGTAATCACGACGTTCATCCACCCCGAACACAATGATGCCGCCGTCATCCTGATTGGAAAAGCTGGATAATGTGTCATACAGGCGAGTCGGACACCCTTGTGCCGCAGCTTTCAACTCAATGATCTGCGATTCCGCATGATGCAGCTGAATCTTCTTCACCAGCTGTATGAGCTCAGTTTCTAACACGGCTCCACCTCATTCCACATCATGCTGTCATCATGTGATATCAATGTTGAAAGATACCAATGATTGTAGAATCAAATCAACATTTGATCAAAATCAATGCATACAATTGAATCCAGTGAACAAATCTTATAACAAATCTTGTAAGATTGACATAAAATAAATAAAAGAATGAAGACTTTTACTTAAATCTTGCAAGAATATGTTCAATGATTGCATTCAATTAATGAATGGTTGAATAAATGATTGAACATAGATGACCGTGTGGCGGCACGGGCGATGCCATACCGTCACAAGGTCTGATCTCGTTTTGTCGCGCGGAACGGGCGCCAGTATTCGCTCAGTAAATCCGCCGCGGCTGGTAGCCGGCCTCGCGCAGGGCGGCGAGGATGCGGTCGATATGGTCGGGGCCGTTGGTCTCCACGGTGACGCCGAGCGCCACGGCGTTCGCGTAGACGCCGCTGGCCTTGAACTGGTCGTGGTCCAGGGCGATGACGTTCGCACGCTCCTGCGCCAGGATGGTGGCCACCTTGACGAGCTGGCCCGGGGTGTCCGGCAGCTCGACCTCAAAGTTCATGATGCGCCCGCGGGCGATCATGCCCTTCTGGATGACCGCGCCGATGGTGACGGTATCGATGTTGCCGCCGGAGATGATCGGCACGACCACGTGCGGCCCGGGCGCGGAGGCGAACTTGCGCGAGCGCAGGTTCAGATGCTCCAGCGCCGCCAGGGACACCGCGCCCGCGGCCTCCACCACCAGCTTGTGCTTCTCCAGCATGAGCAGGATCATCTCGTTGATGTCGCGTTCGCTGACGGTGACCAGGTCATCCAGGAATTCGTTGAGCAGGGCGAAAGTCAGGTCGCCCGGACGCTTGACGGCCACACCCTCGGCCGAGGTGACCACCTGATCGGCAGCCACCACTCGGCCGGCGGCCAGCGAGTTCTTGAACGCGGGCGAACCCTCCGGAATCGCGCCGATCACCCGCACCTCGGGGCGGAAGGTCTTGACGGCGAGCGCCACGCCGGCACCCAGCCCACCGCCGCCCAGCGGCACGACGATGTCGGTGACGTCCGGCACGTCGTCCAGGATCTCCATCGCAATCGTGCCCTGGCCGCACAGCACCTCGTAGTCGTCGAACGGCGGCACGTACACCATGCCCTGCTTCTCGCTCAGCTCGGCGGCGTAGGCGGCGGCCTCGTCGAACACGTCGCCATGCAGCACCACGTCGGCACCGTAGGCCTTGGTGGCGTCGACCTTCAACGGCGGGGTGATCGTGGGCATCAGGATCGTGGCCTTCGCGCCGCGTTCGCGGGCGGCGTAGGCCACACCCTGGGCGTGGTTGCCGGCGGAGGCGGTGACGATGCCGCGGCCCAGCTCCTCTTCGCTCAGGGAGGCGATCTTGTTGTAGGCGCCGCGGATCTTGAACGATCCGGTGACCTGCAGGTTCTCGGGCTTGAGCAGTACCGTGTGGCCGGTCATCTCCGACAGGACCGGCGAAGGGATGATCTCCGTGTGCTTGGCTGTGCCGCTCAGGCGCTCGGCGGCGAGCTTCAGTTCGGCGGCGTGGTCGCGCTGCAATGCTTTGAGGACGTCTTTCTGTTCCATACACGGCATTGTAGGCGGGTGCGGCGAACCACGTCCGCCAGCGTCCATTTTCGTTGGGGCGAGTCCCGCATATACGCCAAGCGGCACATACCCCCGCGGGTGGGGGTATGTGCCGCGACAGGCGATTACCGACGAGCTCGAAGTCGTCGGGACCGAACCGGTCAGATACGGACGACGATGCCCTCCCACGGGGCCAACGTGCCGGCCTTGAGGGAGGCGACCGCGTGGGCGGCGTCATAGCCGTTGCCGGCGGGCGCGTCGTAAGTGTCGATCACCACCGCGTCGGCCGTGGGATCGGCCGGCAGCAGGGCGGCGGACTCGGCGGGCACGGCGGTCTCGTCGGCGGTCATGTTCACCATGACCAGCAGACGTTCGCCGCCGAGCGTGCGGGTGAACGCGTAGACCCGCTCGTCGTCGGCGTCGACCAGTTCCCAGTCGCCGGCGGCCACCACCGGGTTCTCGTGGCGCAGCGCGATGAGACGCTGGTAGAACGCGTACACTGAATCGGGGTCGTTGACCTCGGCGGCGGCGTTGATGGCGTCATGGTTCGGGTTGACCGAGATCCACGGCCTGACGGCGGCGTCCGCATCCATGAAGCCGGCATAGGCGGAATCGTCCCATTGCATCGGCGTGCGCGCATTGTCGCGGCTGCGCTTGGCGAACGCGTCCATGATCGATTCGGCGGTCTGCACCTGGGCCTCCTCCACACGCTGGCGGTAGGCGTTCAGGGTCTCCAGGTCGCGGTACTGGTCGAGGCGGGTGAAGTGGGCGTTGGTCATGCCCAGCTCCTCGCCCTGATAGATGTACGGGGTACCGCGGTGCATGTGCAGCATCAGGCCGATGGCCTTCGCGGAGCGCGGGGATTCGTCGCCCCAGCGGGAGGCGGGGCGCGGCTGGTCGTGGTTGCTGTCGAACAGGCTCGTCCAGCCGGCCTCATGTACGGCGCGCTGCTGGTCGCCCAGCGTCTGCTTGAGCGCGGTGAGTTTGAACGGCACGGGGTTCCACTTGGTGCCGTCGCAGTCGAAGTCCATGTGGGTGAACACGAAGAGCATGTCGAGCTCGCCGTTCTTCGGGTCGGTGATCACGCTGTTGCGCGCCGCGTCGATGCCCGGGGCCTCGCCCACGGTGATGAACCCGTCGCGGCCGGCGAACACCTCGCGGCGCATCTCCTGCAGGTATTCGTCCACGCGCGGCCCGTCGGAGCACCAGGGGAACGGCGACGAATAGCCCTCCTCGCCCACCGGGTAGTCCTCGATCAGGGAACCGTCCTCGCCAGGCAGCTTGCCGTTGGCGTCGTAGGTCTTGGAGATCTGGGTGATGACATCCATGCGGAAGCCGTCGATGCCGCGGTCCATCCACCAGTTCATCATGGCGTACACCGCATGGCGCACGTCCGGGTTCTCCCAGTTCAGATCCGGCTGCTTCTTGGAGTACTGGTGCAGGAAGTATTCGCCGCGCTGCTCGTCATACTGCCAGGCGGAGCCGCCGAAGTAGGAGCCCCAGTGGTTCGGTTCGGCACCGGGGGTGCCGGGCTCGTGGCCCTCGCGCGCGGGACGCCAGATGTACCAGTCGGCGTGCGGGTCGTTCTTATCGCGCGAAGCCTGGAACCAGGCGTGCTCGTCGGAGGTGTGGTTGACCACCAGGTCCATGATGATCTTCAGTCCGCGCTTGTGGGCTTCGGCCAGCAGCTCGTCCATGTCGGCGAGCGTACCGAACATGGGGTCGATGTCCTGATAGTCGGCGATGTCGTAGCCGTTGTCGTCCTGCGGGGATTTGAACACCGGCGACAGCCACAGCACGTCCACGCCCAGACCGGCCAGATAGTCCAGGCGCGAGGTGATGCCCTTGATGTCGCCCATGCCGTCGTTGTTGGAATCCTGGAAGCTGCGCGGATAGATCTGGTAGACGACCGCGTTCGCCCACCAGGGGTTCGGGGTCGCGCCGTTCGTACGCACCGAGTCGGGCAGTGCGGTACGCTGCGGAGTGGTCATAGGGTCCTTCCTTTCCTGCCAGCGGTTCCGCCACGAGCCCGCTGTGCCTGCCGATCTTGCGGCCGCCGCCGTGGATGGCGACGAACCGTTACGTCATCGATTGATTCCTGCTGCATTGCCCCGGGCGACCGTCGTGTTGCATACGCTTACATTCCAGACGTCCGGTATCGCACTCCCAGTATCCACCATCTTCAACAGGCCGTCAATCCCGCGTTTCCATACCATTTTCCGCAGGACAACGCCGTTTCGGCACGCATTGAAATCATGTAATCTCTGGTCATCGCACAGCCATTTTGAATACGCATACACTCCCTCCCGGCCGGCACCGGCCAACAGGCATGCGCCAGCGACAGTTCGGTGCCGCGCCGGCCGGCATCACGCCCACCGGCCAGCGCAACGCCCACCGGCAACCCGACAACCGGTGCCACGGCTGCTGACCGATACCGTCGGCCCACAGTCGGTATCCCGGTCATGCCTTCCAGTGGATATCCACCCTGGTATCGTCGCAGTCCGCCATGCACAACGCCCCGTTCCGATGTACGGGCACCGTCTCCCCGTCGCAACGCACGTCCACGCACCGCGCATCGGGATCCAGGAACGCGAATCGCCCCGGTTCCGCCAACCTCACCGTCATCGCCTCCGAACCGGACAGTTGATCACCGGTACCGATTCCGGAATCGTCGTCGGTGCCAACGGCGACCGTGGCGGGGGCCACGATCTTGTCGATCAACCCGAGCGGCATCACCGCCGCATCCCGCGGCCCATTCCACACGTAGTACAGCCGAGACTCGCCATACGCCAACAGCGGCCCGGCGTTCCCCTCATCAACGCTCGGGCGGAGCCGTTCCGCGGTCATCGCCTCCCGGTCCGCAACCCAGCGTTCGCCGCCGTCCGCGCATGCCGGCAGCCCCCGCAACGCCTCACGCAACCGGATCCGCTGCGACCGGTCGGGGTTCATCCCGACGAACGCCAGCAGCCGCCAGTCGCCGCACGTCGCGGTCACGCACCAGGCCGACTCCGTACACGTCGGATCGGCCAGCAACGCCGACGGCACCGGCACCGCGGCTGTATCCGGCCTGGGCACACGACCATCGCTCAACAGCAACGGGCCGAGCACGGCCGGATCGGTCCGCCCGGCGGCGTCCGAACAGTAGACCGGCCCCGCACTCAGCGCACGCATCAGCGCATGGGTCCGCGCATGCGGATGGCTGGTCCAGAACATGTCCCAATCGCAGCGGTACAACTCCCCCATCACCAGCGAGCAGTATGCGTTCTGCAGCAGGTGCTCGGCCAGGGACGCCGGGTCGTGCGGCAGGAAGTCGTCGCTGGTGCGGGTCACCGCGGAGACCGGCCTATGCCAGTAGCTCTCCGGCGCCATGCCCATGCAGTTGATCATCGCGCCGCCCATTTCGGTTTCGACCAGCCGGTCGAGCGCGGCATGGCGTTCGATCGTCGCCTCGCCATAGCTTTCCACGCCGCGGGTCATCGTGGACATGGAACTCTGCGAATCGATCTTGACGCAGTCGATGCCCATGTCCCTCAGCAGTGACAGCCATGTCGCCCAGAACATCGTCGCCTGCCGACGGCCGGGGCCGGGGATCAGGCAGCCGTTCGACGTCGCAGTCAGATGCTCGGCGCCGATCAGCGCCACCGCCTGTCCGTTCGATTCCAGGCCGCTCCAGTAGCCCTGGAACGCGGCCCAGACGCCGACGTGGCGCACGCCGTACCGCTCCCGCAGCAGATCGACGGTGTGCGCCAAACCGTGCGGGAACCGTTCGGGGTCCGCGTCAAGCCCGATCAATGTTTCGGCCTCGCGGTCGGTGCGCGACCAGCCGTCATCGATCATCACCCAGGACACGGGAACGCCCTTAGCACGGAACTCCTCCATCTTCTCGATGATCGCGGCCTCGCTGACGTCACGGCCGAGTGAGTCCCACGTACACCAGCCGAACCCGGACAGGGCTTCCGGCAGCGGCCGTCGGTCAACCGTGGCGATGCCGTTGCGACGCGCGCCGGCCGCGACACAGACGCGGATGACGGCGTACGGATCGGCGCCCTGCGCCACGTAGGCGACGGTGTCGGCGAGCGCGGTGCGTCCCGCGCGGTTGGAGGCGACGTTGAGCCGGAAACGGCCGTCGACGGACTCCTGTCCGTCGGATTCCGGCCTTATGCCGCCGTGCAGGTCGGCGCGGACATCATCGCCGCTGAACGCCATGACGGCGGTCCATGTTGCGGCGGGAGCAGGCTCATCGGTGTCCTGCTGCGGTTTGCCGCCCGCCAAGACGCCGCCCGTCGGCACGTCGGTCTTAGCCGCTGCGGGGAGGTCGCCACGTTCGTCGCTGCGCCACAGCACCAGCTGCGTGCGGGGCGGGATATCGGCGGGATTGGTGCACCATGCCGGGCGCATCCACCATTCCTTGTGCTGATACAGGCACAGCATCGGGCCATGCGGCGCAGGCCGGACGTCGAAGGTCACCTCAAGCGCGCAATCGGGGTTGAACGTGTCCTGCTCCTGGAATCGTTTGTCATAACCGTCCGGCTGCGGAACCGCGGCGTGCACGTCGATGCGCCACGTCGGACAATCCGCGTCGGGGCCGGGGCCCATGCCGAGGCCCGGGCCCAAGTCGGGGTTGGGGTCCGTGCTGGGGTCGGCGGAAATCCGGACCACATCGTCCAGCAGGGGTACGGCACGACCTGTGGCACCGCCGTAATATCGGGTTCCGTTGATCACCTGTGCGACCACCTGGTGAACAGCCACCGGGCAGTCTGCCGCCATACAGAGTTCGGCGGAGCTGGACGGGGAGTCCGGTACAACGATGTCGGGCATGGCGGTCTCCTTCGTCGGCTGACAGCGGCGCATACCGCCAGATTATCAACAGTTGAAGAGGTGGCGAAAACGGAGCCATTTGCGCAGAATTATCCACAGCGGCAATAAGTCAACAGTTAATAAACCGGTGCCAACGGGCCGGTTTACGCGCATAAGTCAACAGTTGCGATACACGGGACAGCCCCACGCCCAATAGCTGCGGCAATACACGGGGCCGACCGTACCACGCCCAACAGCGGCGGCACACGGGACCGGCCGCACCACGCCCAACAAGCTACGGCACAGATGACGGGGGGGCGCCGACGGCCGTGCGATCGGTCGTCAGCGCCCCGTCACCAGGTCAGGCCAGCCAGACGGCGGTTTCCGGAGGCAACGCTTCCATGGAGCCGCCGGGCACCCACCCCTCATCCGACGAGACCAGCACGGTGGCGTCCTCGGGCAGCGGCACACTGCGCTCGCCCGAGAAGTTCACCATCACGGTCATGCCGGAAGGCAGCCGCCAGGCCAGCAGGTCGGGTTCCTCGGCGGACAGGCCGTCCAGCCAGGTCATTGCGGTGTCCGCCCCGCGGGCCACCCAGGTCCGGCGCAACGCCACGGCCTCACGGTACAGCTCCAGCGTGGAGCCGTCGACCCCGTCCTGGGTGTCGGCCGCATAGTCGGCGAACCAGGCGGGCTGGGGCAGCCATGCGGCACCGGTGTCGTTGAACCCGAACGACGGGCCCTCCGCGGACCACGGCAGCGGCACGCGGCAACCGTCCCGACCCTTGAATCGGTGTCCGCTGCGTTCCCAGTTCGGGTCCTGCAGCTGGTCGGGCGTCAGCTCCAGATCCTCGGGCAGACCGAGCTCCTCGCCTTGGTAGATGAACGCGGTGCCGGGCAGGCCGAGCATGATCAGCGCGGCCGCACGGGCGCGACGCCATGCCGAGGCGGCGTCGATGACCGGATCAGTCCCGTTCGACGTCACCCACGCCTCCATGTCCGCACCGGCCGGCACCCCGAGCCGGGAGGCGACGCGCGGCACATCGTGGTTGCCGAGCACCCAGGTGGGCGCGGTGGCCGCCTGGCGGGCGCAATCGACGGTGCGTTCGATGATCGACCGGTAATCGTCGCGGTCCCAGACCGCCTTCTCCAACGAGAAATCGAAGACGGCACCCAGCTCGTCCTGCCGCGCGTACTGGAAGATGCGCGGGGTGAACGGCTGCCAGGACTCGCCGATCGCGTACTTGGCGGGCACGTACTCGTTGAACAGTTCGCGCCAGGCGCGGTAGATCGTGTGTACCTCGTCGCGATCCCAGATCGGGTCGGAGCCGTCGGCGGCCTGCGGGCCCATGACGTTCGGGTCCGGGCGGTCGCGCAACGGGTCGCGCAGGTCCTTGGCCAGACCGTGCGAAACGTCGATGCGGAACCCGTCCACACCCTTGTCGCACCAGAACCGCAGCACGCGCAGGAACTCCTCGCGGACCTCCGGGTTATCCCAGTTCAGGTCCGGCTGTTCCTTGGCGAACAGGTGCAGGTAGTACCAGCCGTCGCCGCAGGGCTCCCACGCGGAGCCGCCGAAGTTGCTCAGCCAGTTGGTCGGCGGCAGTTCGCCGTGGTCGCCGCGGCCGCGCCGGAACACGTACCGGTCGCGTTCCGGGGAGCCGGGGGCGGCGGCGATCGCCTCCTGGAACCACCGGTGCCGCTCCGACGTGTGGTTCGGGACGATGTCCACGATGACGCGGATGCCGCGGGCGTGCGCCTCGGCGACGAGCCGGTCGAAGTCGTCCATCGTGCCGAATCGGGGGTCGACGGCGCAGTAGTCGGCCACGTCGTACCCGCCGTCGGCCTGCGGCGAGGGGTAGAACGGGGAGAGCCAGACGGCGTCCACGCCGAGGGCGTTCAGATAATCGAGACGGGCGATGACGCCGTTCAGATCGCCGTCGCCGTCGCCGTCGCAGTTGGCGAAGGACCGCGGGTAGATCTGGTAGATGACGGCGTCGCGCCACCAGTCTCGCTGTTCGTCGATGGTCATAGTCATGCCTCACAATTCACGTTGCGTTGCGGCCGTCGAACGGGGATGCCGACGGCCGCAACACTTGGGCGGGATGCGGTCAGCCCTTGACGGAGCCTGCCAGCATCGCGCGGATGAAGTACCGCTGCAGGATGATGAACAGGATCATCGTCGGCGCCATGATAAGCAGCGCGCCCGCATTGAGCAGCACCACGTCGGTCTGGTACTGGCCCACGAAGGACTGCAGCGCGCCGGCCATCGTGCGCTTGTTCGGATCGTTGATGAGCACAACCGCCAGCAGGAACTGGTTCCAGGTGGACAGGAACGTCAGGATGCCGAGCGAGGAGAGCGCGGGCAGCGCCAACGGCAGCTGGATCGACACGAAGGTGCGCCAGTGGCCGGCGCCGTCGATGGAGGCGGCCTCCATCAGGTCGCGCGGCATCTGCTCGAAGTGCGAACGCATCCACATGATGCCGAACGGCATGTTCAGGCCGATCATCGGCAGGATGAGCGCCCAACGGGTATTGAGGATGCCCATCGCGTCCACCTCGTAGTACAGCGGGGTGACGAGCGTTTCGAACGGGATCGTCAGACCGATCATGAACAGCAGCATGATCAGGCCGCGACCCGGCACCTTGAGCTGGGCCATGGCGTAGCCGCCGAGCGCGGAGAACAGGATCACGGCCGGCACCACGCCGATCACCAGGATCAGGCTGGACTTGAGCAGCGGGGTGATGTTCGCGATGTTCCACGCGTCGATGAAGTTCTCCCAATGCGGGGCGGTGGTGAACTGGATGCCGGTGGGCATCGAGCCCTGCGGCTGGAGGGCCGCGGAGAGCATCGAGATGAACGGGATGATCGAGAAGATGATCGTCAGGGCGAGCACGAGGTTGCCGATCGTGCGCACGGACATGGACTGCTTCATCTCACTCCCCCTTACCCTGGACGAGCCGCTGCAGCGGGCCGACGACCAGCAGCACCAGCACCATCAGCACGATGGCGCAGCCCGCACGAGACATCGGGCGGATGGCGGCACGCCACGCGCTGAACCTCGTTGACGGCGGCACGCCGGATGCGACGACCATCGTCGTGCCGACCACGCTGGAGCCCGGCGGCACCGCCGGCCCGGCCCGCACGCCGGACAATAACTGAAAAGGGTGTTGGCGGGTTAACCGCCAACACCCTATAAGCACAGGACTGTCCGTTACTTGACCGCGCCCCTCATTACGCCACTGATGACCCACTTCTGGGCGAAGACGTACACGATGAGCACCGGGGCCATCGCCATCAGGTAGGAGGCGAACGCCATCGGATAGTTCGACGTGAACTGGCTCTGGAACACGTATTGCGCCAGCGGGATCGTCTGGTTGCCCTGATCGGTCAGCGTGATCAACGGCAGCAGGAAGTCGTTCCACGCCCACAGCACGGTCAGGATGGCGATCGTGGAGTTAATCGGGCCCATCAGCGGGAAGATGATGGTCCAGAAGATGCGCCAGGTGCTGGCGCCGTCCACGCGGGCGGCCTCCTCCAACGACACCGGGATCGAGCGGATGAAGCCGATGGCGATGAACAGGTTGGTGCCCAGGCCCAGGATGGTGTACAGCAGCATCAGTCCGAGCTGGTTGTCCAGATGCAGCGAACCCATCTGATGCGCGATCGGCAGCATGATGACGGTGAACGGCACGAACATCATGGCTAGGAAGAAGTAGTACAGGAAGCGGAAGAACCGCTTGTCCATGTTCCGGGCCACCGCATACGCCACGAACGTGTTCGTCAGCAGCGTCAGGCAGACGGCCACCACGGTGATGATCGCCGAGTTGAGCGCCGCCTTCGGGTAGTCGATGTAGTTCCACGCGTCGGCGAAGTTATGCCATTCCCAGGTGGTCGGCAGGCTGAACGTGCCGGCCTCGGCCGGCGTCTTCAGCGCGGTGACGATCGTGAAGTACAGCGGGATGAGGATGGTCAGCGAGAACACGGCCACCACCGCGGTCAGCCACCAGTTGATCTTGTGGTCCTTGCGGAAACCCTCCCGCTTGGTGTATGCCCTCTTGGGCGACTTCGTTGTGCTGGTCATCAGATCTGCTCCTTGCCGCTGAAGAACTTCAACTGGATGAATGCGAGGATGGCCAGGACGATGAAGAACGTCACGGCGTTGGCCATCTGGTACGAGTACTCGCCGTTGCCCAGACCGTTCGAGAAGATGAGGTACGAAACCGTTTCGGTCTTGGAATCCGGGCCGCCACCGGTCAGGGCCACGACCTGGTCGAACATGCTCAGCGAGTTCTTCAGGCTGAGCACCATGTTGATCGTGAAGAAGGGGCCGATCAGCGGGAACGTGATCAGCCAGAACCTCTGCCAGGCGTTCACGCCGTCGATGTCGGCCGCCTCATAGACCTCGGTGTCGATGGTCTGCAGGCCGGCCAGGTACAGCAGCGTGGAGTAGGCCACGCCCTGCCAGATTGACAGGAACGCGATCGGGAACCACGCCAGGTCCGGGTTGGTCAGCAGCGACGTGGACAGCCAGTCGATGCCGAGCGCCTGACCGATCTCGGGGATCGGGACCATGAAGATGTACTTGAACACGTAGCCGATGACCAGCACGGCCAGCATGTACGGTACGAAGAAGAGCGCGCGGAACCCGTTCTTGAACGCGATCTTCGAGTTGAGCAGCACCGCCAGGAACAGGCCGAGGAAGTTCTGCCCGATGGTGATCACCACCGCCATCACGATGGTGAAGATGTACGCGTTGCCCACACGGCTGTCGGAGAACATCGCGATGAAGTTCTTCAGACCGATGAAGTCCCAGGTGCCGTATCCCTGCGAGTTGGTGAGCGAGTAGAACGCGCCCTGCAGGAACGGCCAGTACAGGAAGATCGCGACCAGGATCGCCGCGGGCACGGTCATCCAGTAGAACGCCGGATCGACCTTGCGGGTGGAGTACCGGCTGACCTTGTTCTTTGTTGCCTTTGCCATTGTTGTCTCCTACCTGAAGTTACGGGCCTGGACCTTGTCGTACTCGGTCTGCATCGAGTTGAGGAACTGGTCGACGTTGCCGGTGTTCACCAGCGTCTGCAGGAAGCCGGCGATGTTGATCGACGAGGACATGTAGTGGTCGCAGAAGTCGGTGATCCGGTTCTCCTCGAAGAACGACAGCACGGTCTCCAGCGCCGGTTCGCCCACGTAGGTCTCCTTGAGCGGGCCGAATGCGGACTGCGCATCGCAGTAGTCCTCGAGCGTCTTCTCCTCCATCAGGAAGTCCACGAACTCGCGGGCCTCGTCGTAATGGTCGGTGTGCGCGCCAATGGTCAGCATCACGTCGTCGCCGGCGGTCAGCTTCTGCTCGTCCGCGTCGTCGGTGGCCGGCATCTGCGCGAAGACCAGCTCCATATCCGGGTTGATCAGCCGCACCTGCGGGATGGCGTAGGTGCCCAGCGGCAGGGTGGCCGCCTTGCCGTTGGCGAAGTCCTGCGTGGCCTGCTGGTAGGTGACCGACGGGTTGGTCTGCGTGTAGTTCTGGAAGATCTCGACGAGCTTCTCGCTCACCGGCCGCCACAGGTCACCGAAGGTCTTCGTGCCGTCCTTGATGTTCTGGTATTCGCTCTCCGGCACCAGTGTGGAGTTCAGCGACGACAGCGGCGCCTGCAGGGTCCATGCCTCGGCCATCGACGCCTCCACCGGGGTGATGCCGGCGTCCTTGAACGTCTGGAGCGCGTCCAGATACTCCGACCAGGTGGTGGGGGGGTTGTACGGGTCCAGACCGACCGACTCCCACAGCTCCACGTTGATGATGTATCCGGAGGCGTTGCCCGCGTACGGGATCGCGTACAGGCGCTTGCCGTCCGGGTCGTCGGTCTGCACGAGGTTCTTGGCGATCTCGACCATGCCCTCGTTCAGCTCGTCGACGATCGGATCGTCGGTGAAATCATGGAACACGCCGGCCTCGGCCAACAGACCGTAGTTGATGTCGCCGTTGATGGTGATCACATCCGGCTCGCGGTCCTTGACTAGACGGGTGCGCAGATCGGTGACCGCGTTCGGGGAGTTGTTCACCGTGATCTTGATGTTCGGGTGCGTCTCCTCGAATTCGCGCGCCTTCTGCGTGAACCAGTCGCTGGCTTCGGTCTTGTACTGGAAGAAATCAATCGTCACCGTGCCAGCATCAGCCGCACCACATCCCGCAAGGGATGCGCCCAACGCGACCGCAACGGCGGCTCCGGCGAGGCGACGCGGCCAGCGCGATGCCGGGTGTTGCCGTCCCGGCTCCGCGGCGGACCACCGCATCGTACGGAAAACAGGTTGCATTATCGACTCCTTTATCCTCATGTCCCGGCCAGGGCATCGTTACCCTGTCCCGTGTTCAACGTTGCCACCCCGGCTTTTTCATTCCCAGTCTTGGCGTGCCCACCACCAATCCGCAACAAAATGGACCGTCATTTCTTTCAGACGGAAAGAAAATACCTATACTGGTAATCAGCACACACGTCAGAGGGGATTTATGGACACCAACCTCAGCCGCACAGACCGAACCGACCTCCACGTCATGGAGTTCCCCCACTGGTTCCACCGGTCGGACCACACCCACCGCGTCGCCGCCGCCATCCTCAAGCACGGGCCGATCGCCCGGACCACGCTGGCCCAGGACCTGGGGCTGTCCCAAGGCGCACTGTCGCGCATCACCAGCGACCTGATCTACGACGGCGTCGTCGAGGAGTCCTCCACGGAACCCGACGGAGCCGCCGAGCCACGCGAGCGGCGCGGCAGACCGCAGACCGCGCTGCGCATCCGTCAGAACGCGCGCACCTTCGTCGGCGTCAAGATCAACGCGCACCTGGCCACCGCGGTCGCCATCGACGCGCGCAGCATCATCGTCTCACGCCCGCACAGCCACGCGATCGCAGAACAGACGCCTGACGTCCTGGCTCATACCGTCGCCGAACTGGTGACCGCATGCACGGCCGATCTGGCGGATGCGCACCTGCCAACGCCGACGGCCATCGGCATCGCCGTCGGCGGCCATATCGTAGACGACACCATCGTGACCTTCGCGCCGTTCCTGCACTGGGAGGGGCGGATACCGTTCGCCGCACTCGTCGAGCAGTCGACCGGACTGCCCACGCGCCTGTACAACGACATCGACTCGCTGCTCGTCGACGCCTGCTGGTTCGGCGGCGGCGTGGGGTATGACAACTTCGCGATCCTCACCATCGGGACCGGCATCGGCTATTCGCTGGCCTTCCACGGCACGCCGATCAACTACCCCGACAAGACATACGGTCTGGCCGGACATATCCTGATCGACCCGGACGGCCCCCGCTGCGTGTCAGGGCACCGCGGCTGCGCGCAATGCCTGACCAGCGACTCCATTGCGGAGGAATACTCGCAGATGATCGGCAAGGCCGTCACCTTCGACGACTTCGGTCGCGATGCCCGAGCGGGACGGGCGCTGGCCACCAGACTGGTGAACCGCACCTGCTTCCGGCTGGGCACGCTGATCGCCGCCATCGCCAACCTGGCCATGCCGGACAAGGTGATGATCGCCGGCGAGTCCGCGTTCATCGCCCGGTTGGGCACCGACGCCATCCGCGACGGCATCAACAACTACCGGCACAACCAGAGCGCCCCGGTGGTCTTCGAGATCATCGACCACGATTGGGCGCTCTGGGCCAAGGCGGCGGCCAGCCGCGTCCTCATCCGCTACATCGAACGCTGACGCGGTCGCCAAGACCGCGAAGGCATCCTGCGCGGGCCGTGTTCACTGCTTCACGGCAGTGAACAGCACGGCCTGAGCAGGATGCAGGGACGGCGGACGGATGCCGTAGGTCTGCAGCGCGCGGCCGGTCAGGCACACGCCGTCGTCGTCCCACCAGCCGAGCGGCGACTGGCCGTTGGTGATGTCGAGACTCTGCCCGTCGGTGACGTTGAGCTTCAACTCGCGGTTCATGTCCAGCGGCGTCACCCGGTACACCGCATCCGGATCCAAGCCGGGCAGACGCACCGGAGCGGCCGGATAGGTCTGCGATGTGGTCAGCTGAGTGAACCGGTACACGGCGCGGGCCTTGTCGGCGCTGACCACGCCGTCCAGACGGACCGCGGGATCGCCTTCGTCGCCATGCACCACCGTGCCGGTGGCGAAATCGGCGCGATGACGCTTGTACTCGGCCACCCACACGCCCAGCTTGTCCAGGTCGGCCTGCGGCTCCTTCAGCAGGTTCCACTCAATGCCCATATGCCCGAAGAACGCCATGGCCATGCGCATCTCCTGGCTCGTGCTGCGATGCGTGGAATGCGCGGGGCTGGCACCCACATGCTCGCCGATCATCTCAGGCGGAACCAGCAGCGACGTGTAGCGCTGGATGTCGGCACGCTCCACCGGGTCCACGCAGTCGGAGGCCCAGATGCGGTCCGCCACCTCCAGGATGCCCAGATCCACGCGACCGCCGCCCGACGAGCAGCTCTCGATCTCCAGACCGGGGTGGGCGGCCTTCAGATCACGGAAGATGCGGTAGACGGCCAACGTCTGCTCGTGCACGGCGGGACGCGCGTTCTCCGGCGAGAACGCCTCGGTGACCAGCTTGTTGTGGTCCCACTTGATATAGTCGATGCCCAACTTGTCGACCAGCTTGTCCATGCAGCCGTACACGTAGTCGTAGGCCTCCGGGTTGGTCAGGTCAACGACCTGCTGGCAACGGCCCTGCATCGGCAGGCGGTTGGCCGTGGGCTTGAGCACCCAATCCGGATGGTTGCGGAACATCTCGGAATCCGGGTTCACCATCTCCGGTTCGAACCACAGGCCGAACTGCATGCCCTTGCCATGCACGTAATCGGCGAGCGCCTTGAGGCTCTTCGGGCCTTCCGGCCACACCTCCTGGGCGATCTGCCAGTCGCCCAGACCGGAGGTGTCGTCGCGACGGGAGCCGAACCAGCCGTCGTCCACCACGAAACGCTCCACGCCGCTGTCGGCGGCCTTGTCGGCGAGCGCGACCAGCGTGTCATAGTTCTGGTCGAAGTACACGGCCTCCCAGGTGTTGAGGATCACCGGACGCGGCTTGATGGCCATCTCGGGATGGCAGGAGCGCACATACCGGTGGAAGCGGGAGGCGACCTCGTTCAGGCCGTCGCCGTACGCGCCATACACCCACGGCGTCTCGTATGCGGCGTTGTGAGGCAACGTCACCTCGCCACCGAACAGGATCTCCCCGCCGCCGATCACGGGCTGCGTATAGGGCAGACGTTCGGCGGACAGCAGGCTGTTACCACTCCATGCCACATGCGTGGAGTACACCTCACCGTGTTCGAATCCGAATCCGGGGGCGCCCACGGTCAGCAGCAACGAGGCGTCGAAGTCGGGGCGGCCTGCCACGTAGGTGCGCTGGAACCGGCCGATGGTCAGCGGCTGGCGCTGCGGGGAACGCTCGCGCAGGTGGTGGCCGGTGGTGGTCAGGATCTCGGCGGCCCAGCCGGGGACGGCGAAGCCGAGTTCGACCTTGCCGATTTCCAGTTCGCCGTAGGCCAGGTTGCGGATGGCTGCACGCTGGCGGAGCAGACCGGAGGGGTCGAGCTCCATCGTCCAGGTCAGGGCCACCTGCTGTTCGGCGTCCTCGGCGGTCACAGTGACGGCGGGGCGATTGCCCTCGGTCAATGTGGTGTCGGTTACGGTGAACCGGCAGAACACCTCCACGCCGTCGCGGCGCAGCGTCAGGCGCGGCTCGCCGATCCAGGACTCCGCCTGGGTCGGCAGCACGCTCGGCCACGGCGTGTAATCAAGCGCGCCGGACACGCGCTGGGGGCGCAGGGCGTCGGCGGCGTCAACAACCGTTTCGGGGTGGGTCATGGGGCGGCCCCAGTACACCAGTCGCGGCAGCTCCCCTTCGGGGAACGCCAGCGCGAACGCCACGCCGGCTTCGGGCTGCTCCGCATACACCGCAACCACGGCGGCGGATTCATTGGACAATGCAACGATGCGCGCCATTGCACCACTCCTTCATGGGTTGGATCGGTTGGTCGATGGTTCCGATGGTAGAGCGAACGGCTTTATTTGACCGGCAACGGAGTGTTTTAAGTTTTGGAAAAAAATAAGGGTTCGCACTACCTCGACTTACAACAACCACAGTGGCGGAATTTCAACCCTCGCCATCTGATACCGCGAGGTAGTGCGAACCGCCCTCAGCGACGGGCCGCAAAAAACTCCCCCAGAAGGGCCGCGCACTCCCCCTCCCGGACGCCGCCGATGACCTCGGGGCTGTGGCCGATGTGCGGATCACGCGGGATATCCCACACCGAGCCACAGGCACCCAGCTTGGCGTCCCACGCGCCGAACACGATGCGTCCGATATGCGTCTGCAGGCAGGCACCCGCACACATCGGGCATGGCTCCAGCGTCACGACCAGCGTACAATCGGCCAGATTCCATGCCCGACGGGCATCGGCTGCGGCCTGTTGCATCGCCAGCACTTCGGCGTGGGCCAACGGATCGCCGTTGTCCTCACGCCGGTTCCGCCCCTCGCCGATCACGCGGCCCTCGGCGTCGAGCACCACGGCGCCCACCGGCACATCGCCCTCGGCCGCGGCCTGCTGCGCGAGCGCCAGTGCACGTCCCATCGCCTCGTCATTCGTCATGCCGTCCAGTCTAACGGCCGCCCGGAGTGCCGCCCCGCGACGGAACACGTACCGAACACGGTCGGGCACCGTCGCCGGCCACACCCACACCCTCCGCGCAGACGCCGGCTGCCGAGTTGGTGACAGTTGGCCAGCCGACCGCCACCGGCCACGGCTACACCCATCCGCACAGGCTTCGCCCTACACAATCGGCGGGTTTTCCTACGATGAGTAATAAGCGGCGTTCGCGCCCGGCCACGACCCATCGGCCACCGCCGCGCAGAGAGGAGCACCATGGATACGTTCACCCTGATTCTCTGTGTGTTGGCCGCGGTGGTGCTCTCCTCGTTCCTGAGCCGGTTCCTGCCGAAGATCTCCACGCCGCTGGTGCAGATCGCGCTCGGCGTGCTGGCCACCTATCTGCCGTTCTTCCCCGACACCGAGCTCGATCCTGAACTGTTCATGGTGCTGTTCATCGCGCCCTTGCTGTATCTGGAGGCGCATGAGATCGACAAGTCGGCGTTGTTCAAGTCGCTGAAGATCTCGCTGTCGCTGGCCATCGGGCTGGCGATTGCCACCATGGTGGCCGTGGGGTTCACCGTGCACACGTTCTGGCCGGCGATTCCATTGGCCGCGGCTTTCGCGCTCGGCGCCGCGCTGGGGCCGACCGATGCGGTGGCAGTCAGTTCGCTGGGAAAGGAGGCGGCCCTGACCCAACGCCAGCTCAGCGTGCTCAAGGGCGAATCGTTGTTCAACGACGCCTCCGGCATTGTGGGATTCCAGTTCTCGATTCTGGCCGCGGTGACCGGCGTGTTCTCGGTCGGCGAGGCGGCCGGCGAATTCGTGGTCTCGTTCATCGGCGGCACGCTGGTCGGCTTGGCCGTGGGTCTGGTGGTCAACTGGTTGTTCGAGACGATTCGCTCGCTGGGTTGGGAGACCACCACCACGCGCATCCTGATGGAGCTGTTCCTGCCGTTCCTGCTGTATCTGGCGGCGGAGGACATCGCCCACGTCTCCGGCATCCTGGCGGTGGTGGCCTGTGGGCTGCTGGTCCGGTTCGACCATACCGGCATCGGCCCGAACGTGGCGCGCACCAACATCGTCTCCTCCAGTGTGTGGGCGGTGCTCTCGTTCAGTCTGAACGGCGCGGTGTTCATCCTGCTGGGCATGCTGCTGCCGGATGCGATGAGCCGCAGCTGGGAGGATCCGGGCGTCAGCAATCCGATGCTGATCTCGGTGATTCTGCTGGTGGCGCTGGTGGTGATCGTCATGCGTTTCCTCTGGGTGGCGGCGATGCTGCGCATCACCAAGGACCAGCACACCGGCAAACGCCGACGCATGACGGCCGAACGCTGGCGGTCCGCCGCCGTGATGACGTTCGGCGGGCCGAAGGGCACGATCACGCTGTCCCTGATGCTGACCATCCCGTTCTTCACATCGTCCGGCGACCTGTTCCCGATGCGCGACGAGCTGATCTTCATCGCCTCCGGCGTCATCATCGTCACGCTGTTGCTGGCGAACTTCCTGCTGCCGCTTATCGCGCCGAACCACGGCGCGGACGATTCGCACGAGATCACCGAGATCACCATCGACGTGCTGCGGCGCACCGTGGAGGAGCTGACCCAGCGCATCACCCCGGAGAATCGACGCGCGGTGCTGATGGTCATCGACTCGTACACCAAGCGCATCACCCGACTCAAGCAGCGCATCGGCGGCGTGGATCCGCACGGCTTCGAGCAGCTGCAGATCGACGCACTGTACTGGGAGAAGGACTTCATCAAGGAACGGCTGGCCACGCTGCGGGCGCAGCCCTCCCCCGACGACCACGAGCGGGATCTGGCCATCGAGGCCTGCGAACGCATGCTCGATCAGATCATGGACACCCTGCGTCATGCGGCCGACCACGATTTCTCGGGGCACGCGGTCTCCCAGATCCGTGGACGCGTGCGCGCCCTGCAACGCCGCACGGAGGCGCTCACCCGCCGCGTCATCAGCAAGATCCAACGCACCACGCCGTTGCTCAGCGAGGATGAGGTGACCGAGCGCGTACGCACGCTGCAGGTCGAGGCCATCGAGCACGTCATCAATCGCCTGTACGACGAAATCCGCGGCACCAGGTACAGCACCGAGCACTGTTCGCTGCTGCTGCTCGACTACCGGCGCGCGGAGGCCACGCTCCGGGCGCGGCCGAGCGTCGGCGCCGGCGCGGCCGCGTTCACGATGGCCGATGATGTCAAACGCGAGAGCTACGGCATCGAGATGGGCATCATCCAGGACATGTTCGAGACGGGCGACATCACGCGCGCGCAGGCCCGCGCACTGCGCCGCAACGTGTACGTGATGAGCGTGGACGCCGACGCCAGCCTCTGAGCGGCCTCACATCATGCCGGAGGCGATGTCGTGCATGACCAGCCACTGGCGGATGTCGGCCAGCTCCTCCAGGTTCACGGCATGGTCCAGGCCCCGGTAGCGCTCGGACGTCAGCCACGTATGCTCCTCCAGCCAGGCCTCCGTGGCGTGCAGCTCGCTGCGGGGAATGACCCCGTCGCGGTCGCCGTACCCGTAGAACATCGGAGTCTCCCGTTCGGGCAGGCGATCGTCCGCCGGCGCGGTACCGGCCACAACGCCAGGTGCAAGGAATCCGGACAGGCTGATCGCGGCGCGGTAGCGTTCCGGATGCACGCGCAACAGGTGGATCGCCAACGCACCGCCCTGCGAGAAGCCGAGCGGCACCACATCGCGATCGTCGGCAACGTTCACCGCCACCCACGCATCGATTGCGGTCGCCGCCGCGTATGCGTCGTAGTCGAGGTCTTCACCGGACGGCACGCCGTCATGGAACCACGAGTATGCCCCCGGGCCGAACCCGGGCACCTGCAGCGGCGCCCGCAGCGACGCGAAGTCGTTGTACGGGGCGATATGCCGCATCAGGTCGGCTAGGTCCTCCTCGTTGGAGCCCCAACCGTGCAGACATAGGAACATCGGACGTCGGGGTGCCGCGTTGCCTCCGCCGCGGGACCACACCACGTCGGTCACCGTCAACGGCTCGCCGAACCGACCCGGCACTACGGTGGATTCACGTCCGATCAAAGGCTGCTGCTCATGCTCGCTCATACCCACACTATATCCCGCCCTCGTTTCAGCCACCCCCTCCGGGCTCGGTTACGGGCACAGTTACGGATGGTCGGAACAAGAAAGAACCCCGGTGGGGTTGACCACCGGGGCGAGAAAGGAGAGAGAAGAAGAAAGGGTTCAATTGTCGGGAACTGCTGCGGCTCCTGGCCAGCTGTTGTGCTGACAGTTATTATGTAACCACCCGATGCTGGGCGCATGTCTGAGGTTTTCTGATAAGTTCCTGAGAATTCTGGACGTCAGATGAACGTCGCCGGACAAAGGCATGACGAACCTCGCTGTAACACAGGTCATCTGTCCCAAGGGCGGTGCCCGTCACGATGCCATCTCGTCCATCTAGGCGGTGTTTGCGTCTGCGGGACGCTAGACTGGTGAGCAGAGAACACGTTACATTGCCCGACCGCGCGACCGGATGGATGCGCGGCAATGCAAAGGAGACCCCGATGCTGCTGTCCGATCGCGACATTCTGGCCGCCCAGGCCGATGGCCATATCTCGCTGGACCCGTGGACGCCTGAGATGGTCCAGCCCGCGTCGATCGATGTACGGCTCGATCGCTTCTTCCGTCTGTTCAACAACCACGCCTACACCTACGTGGATCCGGCGGAGAATCAGGGGGCGCTGACCGAGCAGTTCGAAGTGGCTTCGGATGAACCGTGGATCCTGCACCCCGGCGAATTCGCGCTGGGCTCCACCTGGGAGTACGTCAAGCTGGACAACACGATCGCCGCCCGTCTGGAAGGCAAGAGCTCGCTGGGGCGTCTGGGCATCCTGACGCATTCGACGGCCGGGTTCATCGACCCGGGCTTTGAGGGGCACATCACGCTGGAGCTCTCGAACGTGAGCACGTTGCCGGTGAAGCTGTGGCCGGGTATGAAGATTGGCCAGATGTGCTTCTTCCAGCTGTCCTCGCCGGCCGAGCACCCGTACGGCTCCAAGGAGACCGGCTCGCACTACCAGGGCCAGCGCGGCCCGACCCCGAGCCGTTCCTACGTGAACTTCTACAAGGCCGACATCACCGACTGAGCATGGCACCGGCGCTGTTGCACTGCAACGAATAGGCCAGTTAGCTACCATATGGCAAGGCGCCCGCCCCAATCAACGGGGCGGGCACCTTAGCGTTTCGGATCAGGCCATCAGGCCGTCAGGCCTGGGCGGAGAGCCGGGCTCAGTGGCTCAGCTCCTTGCCACGCGCCTTGTCGATGGCGCGCATGATGGCCTTGTAGATCTCGGACGCGATCAGCACGAACGCGGCCAGGCAGATGCACTCGACCCAGGCCAGCGGGCTCAGCGGCGTGGTGCCGAACGGGCCGTTGAGGAACGGCACGTAAATCACCAGCAGCTGCAACACGACGGACAGGGCGATCGCACCCCACAGCCACTTGTTCGAGAACAGGCCGACGAACGCGGACTGGCGCGACGAACGCGAGGCAATCGCGTTGAACAGCTGGGCGAACACGAGGATCGTGAAGCCCATCGTGCGGGCCTCGGTCAGCTGGGCCTCGTGGCCGAGCGCGTCCACGGAGCGGTCGGTGAACAGGCCGCCGGCCAGGTGCATGTCCATGCCGATCAACGTGACGGCGGCCATAATGATGCCGATGAACGCGATGTCAATCCACATATCGCGGTCGATCACGTGGTCGGTGAGCTTGCGCGGCTTGCGGTTCATGACGTCCTCGGTCTGCGGGTCGACGCCCATGGCCAGGGCCGGGGCGGCGTCGGTCAGCAGGTTGATCCACAGCAGCTGCGTGGCGAGCAGCGGCAGGGTCACGCCGGTGGACTCGGGCTGGGTGATGCCCAGCACGCCGGCCAGCATGACGCCGCCGAACACGGTGAACACCTCACCGACGTTGGAGCTCAGCAGGTAGCGCAGGAACTTGCGGATGTTGTCGAAGATGCCGCGGCCTTCGCGCACGGCGGCCACGATGGTGGAGAAGTTGTCGTCCGCCAGGATCATCTTGGCGGATTCCTTCGTGACTTCGGTGCCGGTGATGCCCATGGCCACGCCGATGTCGGCGGTCTTGACGGCCGGGGCGTCGTTGACGCCGTCGCCGGTCATGGCGGCGATGTTGCCCTGACGCTGCAGCGAGGACACAATCTTGAGCTTGTGCTCCGGGGCCACACGGGCGTAGACGGAGACCTCGGAGGTGGCCTTGTCGAACTCCTCGTCGGTGGTCAGCGCGTCCAGCTGGTCGCCGGTCAGCGCCTTGCCGTCCTTGGCGATAATGCCGAGGTCGGAGGCGATGCGGGCGGCGGTCAGCGGGTGGTCGCCAGTGATCATGACGGTGCGGATGCCGGCGCGGCGGGCCTCGGCCACGGAGTCGCGCACCTCGGTGCGCGGCGGGTCGATGATGCCGACCATGCCGGTCCAGATCAGGTCGTTCTCGATGACGTCGCTCTGTTCGGCGATGTCGGAGACCTCGCCGGCGGCGTTGGCGCGGATGCCCGGCACCGCGGCCAGCGACGCGGTCTCAAGCGGGCGGTAGGCCTCGCCGAGGGTACGGTAGGCCTCGCCGGACAGGCGCTCGACGTCGGCCAGGATGTCCTGACGGTCGCCGTCGGTGAGCGGGCGGACCTGGTTGCCGACCGCAATGCGCGTGCAGAAGCTCAGCAGCACGTCCGGGGCGCCCTTGGCGAACACGGTCAGGTTGCCGCCCTCGGTGTTGTCCTTGGCGATGATCGACATGCGCTTGCGCTCGGAGGTGAACGGCACCTCCGCCACGCGGGTGAAGCGCTCGGTGGCCTTGTCGGCCTTGGTCTTGCGGGCCGCGACGATCAGCGACACCTCGGTCGGGTCGCCGACGATCTCCCACTTGCCGTTGTTCTCGCGCAGGTCGCCGTCGTTCGCGAGCGTGCCGGCGACAAGCGTCGACAGCACCTCGGCGCGCACGGCCTCGCTGACGTCGGAACCGTCCACGCCGACCATCTGACCGACCGGCGCGTAGCCGGTGCCGGTGATCGAGACCTCGCCGGACGGGGTGACGACGCGCTCGACGGTCATCTCGTTACGGGTCAGCGTACCGGTCTTGTCGGAGCAGATCACGGAGGCGGAGCCCAGCGTCTCCACGGAGCTGAGCTTCTTGACGATGGCGTGGTGCTTGGCCATGCGCTGCACGCCGAGCGCGAGCACGACGGTCATGATGGCGGCCAGGCCCTCGGGCACGGCGGCCACGGCCAGCGAGACGGCCAGCAGCAGCGAGTCGATGACGTCCTCGATGCCGGTGAAGCCTTCGGTGATGAACAGGGCCACGATCACCAGCGCGGCGATAATGCACACGGCGATACCGAGGATCTTCGAGACGTGCGCGAGCTCCTTCTGCAGCGGGGTGGCCTCATCCTCGGTCTGGGAGAGCATGTCGGCGATCTTGCCGACCTGCGTGTTCATGCCGGTGCCGGTCACGACGGCACGGCCGGTGCCCTGGGTCACGGACGTGCCGTTGAACACCATGTTGGCGCGGTCGCCGAGGGCCTTGGCGCTTTCCAGCGTCTCCGGCTTCTTGCCGACCGGCACGGATTCGCCGGTCAGGCTCGCCTCGGCGATGCGCAGCGAGGCGGCGGTCAGCAGTCGGCCGTCGGCGGAGACGGTGTCGCCCTCGCCGAGCACGACGATATCGCCGGGGACGACCTCGGAGGTGTTCACGCGCACGACCTGACCGTCACGCAGCACGGAGGTCTGCGGGGCGGTCATCTGGGCGAGCGCGGCCACGGCCTGTTCGGCGCGGGCCTCCTGAATATAGCCGAGCACGGCGTTGACGATCAGGATCAGCACGATCACGATCGAATCGAACGGCAGCGGTTCGCCGCCTTCGGATCCGGGGGCCGCGTTCATGCGCTCGACGAACCACGCGATCGTGGAGATCACGGTGGCGGCCAGCAGCAGGTAGACCAGCGGGTCCTCGAACTGGGCCAGGAACTTCTTCCACTTCGGCACCGGCGGCGCGCTGGCCAGCTCGTTCGGGCCGAACTTCTCAAGACGGCGCTTGGCTTCGTCGGAGCTCAGGCCGGTGGCCGGGTCGACGTTCAGCGCCTTGGCTACATCATTGGCATCGGTCAGCGACGGGTCAACGTCATGCAGCAGGGCCTCCTGCGCCTTCGTCGCCTCCGACACATCGGTTTGATCATTGCGATCAACCATGGTTGTTGTTCTCCTCAATAGGCCGCGGAGTATTCAGTCCTCCCGGCGCGGGCGGCGTGCGCACACGGCCGAGTCACGACTGCGCGGATATGGGCGCCGGGGCTTTTGCCGCCGACGCATACCCAGCTATTATAAGCAAACCCTCTACCCGGCGCGAGCCACGGAAACCGGTCATATCAGCGGTTTCTGCCCCGTTCCGGTCACGGCCCGCGCACCCCGACGCCCGCCACTGCGAGATAGCTCACACCCGTACGCGGGGCGGATGCGGCCGCGGCGTGCCACACTGGAATCATGAACGTACAACCCCCATCGCCCACCACATCCTCCGCCCGGCCCGTGGACCCGCTGTTCCCCGGGCGCACCTTCGTGAGCACCGTGCTCGACGCGCTGGACAGCAAGAAGACGATGACCGGCGAGCTGACGGGCAAGTACCTGCAGCGAGCCATCATGGCCGGCCTGTTCGTGGGCATCTTCTTCACAACATACTTCGCGATCGTCGCGGCGTTCTCGACGGCCGGAGCCCCAGCCTGGGCGCCGACGGTGGGCCGCGTACTCGGCGCGGTCACCTTCGGGTGGGCGCTGGTGCTCATCTTCTACACGAACTCGGAACTGCTCACCTCGAACATGATGATCGTGTCGATCGGCGCCTACCATCACCGCATCGGGTGGGCGCGGTCCCTGCGGATTCTGGCGCTGTGCTTCGCAGGCAATCTGATCGGCGGGCTGGTCGTGGCGGCGCTGCTGCGTTGCTCGACCGTGACCGACGGCATGGTGCTCGAACAGATGGTCGCCGCCGTACAGCTGAAGACCGGATACCTCCAGGCCGGGGCGGCCGGCGTGGCCGATCTGTTCGTACGGGCGATCCTGTGCAACTTCTGCATCAACGTCGGCATGCTGATGGTCTACAACGGCAAGCTCACCAACGACTTCACCAAATGCGTGATCATGGTGACGGTGGTCTTCGTATTCGCGTTCCTCGGATTCGAACATTCGGTGGCCGACTCGGTGCTGTTCCTCATCGCGGGGTTGCACGGCGTGGGCGATCCGCTGCTTGAGGTCGCGGCGGTCGGCGTGATCCTGCTGGGCAACTTCGTGGGCGGCGGCGTGCTGATTGGCCTGAACTTCGCCGTCATGAACGCCGAACCGCACCGCGCAGGTTGAGGGGTGCTGGGAGAATGGTGCGCATGGCTATGAAGAAAGGACCGACCAAGGGGTCGGGCGGTAAGCACCGCAACAAGCTGAAGGGCAAGGGCCCCACGCCCAAGGCCGAGGATCGCGTCTACCACAAGGCATACCGGGCCAAGAAGGCGGCCGATCGCCGCAAGATGGCCGATCCGCGTCTGGCGGCCCGCCGCCGCGCGGCCAAGTTCACCTCCGATTCAGACGATCTGGTCATCGGCCGCAACGCCGTGCTGGAGGCGCTGCGCGTGGGCGTGCCCTCGTCCACACTGTACGTGGCCACGCGCATCGAACATGACGACCGCACGCGCGACATCGTGCGCCTGGCCGGCCAGCAGGGGCTTCATCTGCTGGAGGCGGACCGTCTGGAGATGGACCGCATCGCCCGTTCGAGCAACCACCAGGGCGTGGTGCTCAAGGTGCAGCCGTTCGAGTACTCCTCGCTGCATGATCTGGTGGAGGCCGCCGACAGGAAGGCCAAGGCCATGGAGGCCGTGAACTCCGCCGCCACACGCATGGCCGCACGCCCGCTGTTCATCGCGCTCGACGGCGTGACCGATCCGCAGAACCTCGGCGCCGTGATCCGTTCGGCCGCCGCGTTCGGCGCGAACGGCGTGATCCTGCCCGAGCGCCGTTCCGCTTCGGTGACGGCCGCCGCGTGGAAGGTCTCGGCCGGCGCCGCCGCGCATATGCCGGTGGCCCGCGTGGTGAACCTGACCAAGGCCATCGAGAGCATGAAGGAGCGCGGCTACTACGCCGTGGCGCTGGATGGCGGCGGCGACGCGCTGGTCGGCGAGACCGGTTTCGAGACCGACCCGCTGATTGTGGTTTTGGGCTCGGAGGGCAAGGGCGTGAGCCGTCTGGTCCGCGAGGCCTGCGATGCCGTGGCCGGCATCCCGATCTCCGACATGGTCGAGTCGCTCAACGCCTCCGTGGCCGCGGGCATCAGCCTGTACGCGGTCGCCCGCGCCCGCCGCGAGGCCGCCGCGAACTGACGGTCGCGATACGACGGTCGCAAATATGAAAACGGGGAGGGCCCGCGATGGTCGGCCCTCCCCGGGATATCCCGCACGCGATACCGCTAGCGTGAGGGATGACTCAGCACGCCGGAGCGCGAGACGTTGCCCAGCCACTCCAGCGAGGGACGGGGGTGACGTTCGAATGTGTCCTTGTCCCAGCCGATGAGGCCGAAGGTGGGACGGAACGATCCCCACTCGTAGTTGTCCAGCAGCGACCAGTGCAGGTAGCCGCGCACGTCGATGCCGTCGTCCATCGCGTCGTGCAGGCAGGCGAGCGCATCGTAGGTGTAGTCGATGCGCCGCGCGTCATTCGCGGTGGCGATGCCGTTCTCGGTCACGAAGATCGGCGTATGCCCGCCGACCTCCCATGTGTGCCGCACGGCGATGCCCAGCGCCGGCGGGAAGTACTCCCATCCGGTCAGCGTGCGTTCGGCGTTCGGGTCGGTCGGCACCGGGCCGTCCTTGCCGATGAAGGTGCGCAGGTAGGCCTGTACGCCGATGAAGTCGTCGCCGGCGGCCGCTTCGGTGAAGTAGTCCTCACGCGGGTACTGGTACGCCTCCATCTCGGCCTCGCATCCGGGTACGGCGTGGAAGGCCTGGCAGGCGATCGTCCAGCCGGATTTGATGGATGGAACGGACGAGAGCACCTCGCGCGCGCTGCGGTGCGCGGCGACGAGATTCTCCGAGATCTCCGGATCCGGATAGGGCAGCGACGCGGCGATGAAGTCGGAGCCCTCCGTGCCGCCACGCGTCAATGCCACCATATTCGGTTCATTGAGCGTACACACCCAGGTCACGTCGTGCAGAATCGGCAGCACATATTCGATGTACCGCCGGAACCGCTCCACCGCGTCCGCCCGGCGCCATCCGCCCTGCTCGGCGAACCACAGCGGCAGCGTCATGTGGTACAGCGTCACCATCGGCTCCACACCGTACTGGCGGCAGGTGTCGATCATGCGGCGGTAGTGCAGCAGCTGCGCCTTGGAGAAGCAGCCGCATTCCGGTTCGATGCGCGCCCATTCGATGCTGAACCGGTACATCCGCAGCCCGGAGGCCGCCAACAGGCGGATGTCCTCCTCGAAGCGGTTGTAGCTGTCGCAGGCGTCGTTGGACGCTTCGCTCAGATCGGTGTTGGGTGAGTGCTCGCGCGCCCACCAGTCGCTGGACACGTTGTTCCCTTCGATCTGGTGTGCCGCGGTGGCGGCGCCCCAGATGAAATCGTTCGGGAACGTGTAGGAAAGTGCTGTCATAGAAACCTTGCCTTTCTTAGGTCACTTGATGCCCGTCATCGCCACGCCTTGGATGAAGTAGCGCTGCAGGAAGACGAACAGGAGCAGGATCGGGGTGATGATCAGCACCGCGCCGGCGAGCAGCACGCTGTAGTTCGTGGCGTTCTGGCCGGTGGAGTACAGCGAGAGCGCGACCGGCAGCGTGTACATATCGTCGGTCTGCGCGGCGACCAGCGGCCACAGGAAGTTGTTCCAGCTGGACAGGAACGTCAGGATGGCCAGCGTGGCCATCGCCGGACCGCACTGCGGCAGGATGATCTGGAAGAAGATGCGCAGTTCGCCCGCGCCGTCGATGCGTGCGGCCTCCATCAGCGCATCGGGGATGCCCGCGATGAACTGACGCATGAGGAACACGCCGATCGGCTGGGTCAGGAACGGCAGAATCAACGCCGCGTACGTGTTCGACAGCCCCATGTTGGAGACCACGACGAACAACGGCACGAACGTGGCGACGCTGGGCACCATCAGGGTGACCATCACCGCGCCGAACACGATGTTCTTGCCGGCGAACTTCATCTTGGCCAACGCGTAGCCGACCATCGAGCAGAACACGATGTTGCCCAGCACGGTGATGACGGCCACAATCAGGCTGTTGCTGAAGTAGGAGCCGAAGTTCAGCTCCTGGAACCATTTGGTGAAGTTCTCAAGCGTGGCGTGCTCGGGCAGCAGCTTGGGCGGGATGGCGAGGATCTCGCGCTGCGTCTTGACGGAGCCCAGGGCCATCCATACGAACGGGAAGATCCACACCACGCCGATCACTGCCAAAACGCAGTACACGGGGCCACGGGCCTTGAGGAACCTGTTCCACAGCGAGGGGCGGTTCTCCGGCACGTCGACGGGTTGCGTCATTGCGGTCATGTGCGTTCCCCTTTCACTCATCGGATCCGAGGATGCGGAACTGCAGCACGCTCACCACCGCGATGATGACGAACAGCACCCAGCTGGCGGCCGAGGCGATGCCGTAGCGTCCGAATCCGAACTGCTGGTAGACGTAGTAGGCGGCCGACAACGTCGAGTCGAGCGGCCCTCCCTGGGTCATGACGAACGATTCCTCGAAGAACTGCAGGTAGGCCACCGAGATGAGCACGGCGCCCAGCAGGATCGTGGGCTTCATCAGCGGCAGGGTGATGCTGGTGAACGTGCGCCACTTGCCGGCGCCGTCCACGGCCGCGGCCTCCTTGAGTTCGGTGGGGATGGCCTGCAGGCCGGCCAGAAAGATGATCATCAGGGTGCCCATGTTGCGCCAGATCGTCATGATCATCAGCGCCGGCAGGGCGAACCTGGTGTCGTGCAGCCAGTCAGGGCCGTCGATGCCGAAGACGGCCAGCAGCGAGTTCAGCAGGCCGTCGTCCTGCAGGATGTACCGCCAAACCACCGAGACCGCGACGACGCTGGCGACGACCGGCGCGTAGAACACGGCGCGGAAGAAGGCGTTGAGGTGTTTGAGTCCCTTGTTCAGGGCCACGGCGAACGCCATGGCGATGGCGATGGTGATCGGCAGGCCGACGATGACGAAGATCGCCGTAGTCAGCAACGCCTTGTGGAACCGGGGATCGGTGAGCAGCGTGACGTAGTTGTCGAACCCGACGATGTTCACGTTGAACGGCGTGCGCAGGTCCCGCGAGGTGATGTCGGTGAACGACATGCCCATCGAGGAGAGCAGCGGCACCAGCATGAACACGCCGAAGACCAGCACGAAGGGAAGGCAGAACCCCCAGGCGATTAGCGCCTGGCGGCGGCTGAGGGCGCCGTTGCAGCCGCCCTCAGCCCCACGACGAGCACGCTTGCCCATCGTCACTCACCGGTTCCGATCGACTCGGCTTCGGCCTGCAGGTTCTTCAACCCCTCATCGACCGTGAGCTGTCCCTTGTAGATCTGTTCCATGATGCGATCGCCCGCGGCGGACACCTGCGCCCAGGTCGGCACGGCCGGCGGGGCCTGCGTGCTCTTGAGCTGCTCGCCGTAGGCGGCCAGCTTCTCGTCGCCGGCGAGGACCTCGTCCTCCCAGGCCGACTGCGATGACGGCAGCACAGTGGCGGTCTTGTACCATTCGACCTGCGTCTCCGGCTGGGTCATCCACTGGATGAACTTCCAGCCGGCCTCCGGGTTGGCGGCCTCGTCCATCACCACGAAGTCGGCGCCGCCGACGAAGGAGGTGGAACTCACGCCCTTCGGGATGACTGCGGTGGCGTACGTATCGGGGTCGCCGCCCTGATCGGCGATCTGACTGATGGTGGTCGGGCCGCCGGTCATGATCGGGGTCTGGCCGTTGATGAACTGGGTGATGGATACACCCGGCGTGACGTCCAGGTTGGTGCCGATGATGCCGTTCTTGAAGAAGCCGTCGATGTACTCGGTGGCCTCGTGCATCTCCGGGGTGTCCAGGGTCCAGTTGCCTTCGTCGTCCATCAGCGAGACGCCGGACGAGAAGAACGCCCACAGGGTGCCCTGCCAGGAGTCGGCGCCGGACGGGGAGATGTACATGCCGTTCTCCACGCCGTCCACCTGCTTGACGTCCGCGGCCATCTGCCTGAGTTCGTCAAGTGTCTCCGGGGCGTGATCCCACCCGGCCTGCGCGGCGATGTCGGTGCGGTAGTACAGGACGTGGCTGTCCACGTACCACGGCACGCCCAGCTGCTCGCCGTCGACCTGGCCGGCCTCCAGCGGACCGGCCGAGAAGTCGCTCAGATCGAAGTTCTCAGACACCGGCGCGAAGGCATCGGCGAAGTCGGCCATCCAGGTGGTGCCCATCTGGATGACGTCCGGCACGGTGCCGGCGGCGATGGCGGTCTGGATCTTGTCATGCGCGGAGGCCCACGGGATGGCGGTCACGGTGATGTTGACGTCGGGGTTTTCCTCTTTGAACCCGTCGACGAAATCACCCAGCAGGTCGCCTTCGTTGCCCATCGCCCAGACCGTCAGGTCACCGGTGGCGGGTTCGGAATCGATGCTGGTGACGGCGCCCTCGGACGCGCCGGCGGGCTTGTCCTCGCTACGCCCGCACGCGCCCAATCCGAGCAGCAGCGATGTTCCGGCCACTGCGGCCACAGCGGTTTTCCACGGTGTATGTTTCATTGCTCCTCCTTGAACCATTCTCGTAATCTAACCGCGTAGATTACGATATAAATTTAATCGCGTAGATTTATGTTTGTCAAACCGCGTAGATTTTCGACACGCCGAATATCAGGACATCAGAAAATCAGGCATCACGCCCACCCTAGGACACATATCCCCGTGGATCGGACACTGCGACGCTTGTCCCCATACGACCGTCGGTCACGCGCAGCCGCAGCTGTTACCCAACACCAACTTCACCGGCATCCGGTGCACGCTTGGTTCGTCCCACGGCATGCCGTCACATTCGGCCAGCAGCTTCGCCGCCAGACGCCCCATCGCTCCCAACGGCTGACGTACCGTCGTCAACGTCACCGGCGCGAGCGCCGACGCCAGGATGCCGTCGAAACCAGTCACGATCACATCCTGCGGCACACGCACCCCCGCATCGCGCAGCAGGTCGATCACCGCCAACGCCGTCTGGTCGTTACCGCACACCAGGGCGCGCGGCAGTTGTTCGGCGTCGATGGCTTCGCACAGGTTGACCAGCCATTCCCGGGAGGACGAGGTCGAATCGTCCAGCAGCGGGCGGCCCATGGCGATGCCGCGCTCCGCCGCCCTCGACTGGAACATCTCGAACCGTTGATGCATGTCGTAGGTTGCCAGTTCGCCGATGAACGACATCTCGGTGACGCCGTGCACATCCACCAGGTGGTCGACCAGTGCCTCGATGCCGCCCTCGTTGTCGCAGATCACGTCGGCCGACGGCAACTCGCCATCGGTCTCGCCGATGCGCACCACCGGGATGCTTCGACACAACCGCGCCACCGGCAGGTCATCCGTGCCGCGGTTCGGGAACAGCGCCAAACCGTCCACCCGGCCGGCGATATCGGTGATCGAGCCATTGTCCCGCTTCGAGACCGCCGTGCCCAACAGCACGGTCTGGCCGCGATGCCAGCATTCCACCTCGAAACCACGTTGCACTTCGTCGGCATACAACGGGTACACCAGCACATCCGGACGCTCGAAGATGTCCTCGGTGGCGAAATCCTCCAGATCGCTGCCCTGCGGACGTTCGATCATCATGTCGAAGGAGTACAGACCCAGCGCACCGGTCTTGCCGCGGGCCAGACCACGGGCATTGGCCGAGGGGACGTAGTCGAGCTCGCGCGCGGCCTTGAGCACCCGTTCGCGGGTGGCGGGCTTGACCTTGTCCGGGCGGCGGAACGTGAACGACACCGTGGCGGTGGACACCCCCGCACGTTCCGCCACATCGTAGACCGTTGTCTTGCGCATACCCTCTACTTTAACCGCTTAACCAAGCATTCCCCGACATCATGTCACGCCGATTGCCCGATGTAATCAGCGGCGGTGGTCACAGCGAACCCGTTGGCCTGCAACCCCACGTCACCGCGGTACACAACCATGCGGCCATCAGCCGGAACGCCCAGCATATCGCCAACGTCCACAAGCGTTTTACCGTACCTGCCGTGATGGGTTTGCGAGGACTTGATCTCAATCGCGAGCCTATTGTTGGGGTCGGTAAAGTCCAAGAGATCAATCTCCCGCTTGCTGTCATCACGGTAGAAATACAGCTCCGGATTTTTCCCCCGGTTCAGATACCGCTTTGCTGTCTCAGAAACAATCAGATTCTCAAACACCGCGCCCAGCATAGGGTGCGACAGCAGTTGCGGTACCGTACGGATGCCAAGCAGATGGCACAGCAAACCCGTATCATAGAAATACAACTTCGGCGTTTTCGTCAGTCTTTTCCCCAGATTGCTATGCCATGGCTCCAAAGGGAAAACGATATAGCTGGATTCCAGAATCGACATCCACGACTTCACCGTCCGGAAACCGACGTCCGCATCCCTCGCAAGGTTGGAATAATTGATGAGATTCCCCGCATTGGATGCGCATAGTCTCAACACCGTCCGGAATGCAGCTGCATCGCGCACATCAAGGTACCCGGCAACATCACGCTCCACATACGTACTGATATAGGCCTCAAAAAAGATGTCGGCATCCATATCAACGTCATATAGACGTGGATAGCCACCGCGAATCATAAGCTCGTCCACGCCGGAGGAGATCCCACCGCCAAGCAGTTCCGCGTATGACAACGGCAATAGTTTCAGCAACCCCACACGGCCGGCCAATGACTGCGTGATGCTCTTCAACAGCAAGAAGTTCTGCGAGCCCGACAGGATATATTGCCCCGGAGTCCCGTTCTCATCAGACACCACCTGAATCATCGAGAACAAATCGGGAACATACTGCGCCTCATCAACGACCAGATGCGGCGCCCGATTCCTGATGAACCCCACCGGGTCCTCGGCGGCGACAGCCCTCAGGTTGGGATCTTCCAGATTGACGTACTCATAGTCCGGAAACACCTCACGCACCAGTGTCGATTTGCCGCTCTGCCGAGGGCCGGTGACCGACACCACAGGGAACCAACCGGCCATTCGCGACGCTAACTGCGCCATCGCCCGAGGAATGATCATTTTTCCTCCAAGAAGCAAACTCCCATAATCCTGCTATAGAGTTTACCATAATTCTGCTGTAGAAATTACCATAATTATGCAGTAGAGATTACCATGATTCTGCTGTAGACAACGCCACGATTCTGTCATGCGAGCGGGGCACGACGCCGGAGTCATGGCGGGCGCATACGGCAGGGGCCGCGACGCCTGGATGCGTCGCGGCCCCGTCAACCGGTTCCGGTTTGCAAACGTTCAGTGGCTCCAGACGGCGGCGTCGGGGTCGTCGTCGGGGTTGTAATCGTCGTCATCGTCAGCCCGCAGGTGCACGGGACGACCGTCGGCGTCGAATACACCATTGCCGTACGTGTTGGTGTCGAATGTGCGCTCGTCGTCAATCACGCCGGAATCAGCCTCAGAGTTGATGGCGGCCATCACCGAGGCATCCAGCTTGTACTTCGGCAACACACTGGCGATGTAGCTCTCCACGGCCTCGACCATCGGCACGTCGTGCCCGGCCTGCTCGGCCAGGAACCAGCGGTGGGTCAGCACCTCGTGGAAGAACTGCGCCGGCTCGATCTGGGAGCGGTATTCGGCCGGGATCATGCGCACGGTGGGTTCGAACACCTCGCGCATCCAGTCGGTGGCCACGATTTCCAGATCCTCGCCCTGACGCCAGGTGGAGGCGCGGTAGGCGTCCAGGTCGTTGAGCAATCGCTTGGCCTGGTTCTCCTGCACATCCAGACCGGTCAGACGCAGCAGCTTGCGCGAGGCATAGCCGGCATCCACCACACGCGGACGCACCAGCACGCGGTTGCCGTCCGGCGTGGTGTTCATCTCCAGTTCGTCCACGTCAAAGCCCAGTTCGTTGAGCCTATTGACGCGCTTCTCAATCTTCCACATCTCATCGGGGCTGAAGCTGTCCACATCGGTCAGGGCGCTCCACAGCGAATGGTAGCGCTCCACCAGACGGTTGCCGACCTCCACTTCGTCGACCTCGCTGGGCAGCAGCGCGCCGGAACTCAAATCCATCAATTCGCCGATGATATTCGTGCGGGCCAGGTCGATATCGTATTCGCGCTGGCCTTCAGACAGGCTGACGTGCAGATCGCCGGTCTCGGCGTCCACCAGGAACGCGGAGAACGCGTCGGCGTCGCGCAGGAACAGGACGTTCGACAGCGAGACATCGCCCCAGTAGAAACCGGCGAGGTGCAGACGCACCATCAGCACGGCCAAGGCGTCGATCAGCCGTTCGGCCGTGTCCGGGCGCAGGTTGCGGGCGAACAGGGCGCGGTACGGCAGCGAGAACTTCAGATGCCGGGTGACCAGAATCGCCTCCAGCGGCTCGCCTTCACGGGTATGACGGCCCGTCACCACGGCGATCGGCTCGACGGTGGGCAGTTCGAGCTTCTCCAGACGGCGCAGCAGCTCGTACTCGCGCTCGGCGACGTTGCGGGTGATCTCCTTCATGGCGTACACGGAATCGCCGACGTGCACGAAGCGCACGACGTGACGGGAGATGCCTCGCGGCAGATTGGCGAGCAGCTCGTCCGGCCAGGTAGCCAGCGGCTTCTCCCACGGCAGAGTGAACATCTTCGGGTTCGAGCTCGCGGCGGTGATTTTCAGCGCCTGCGGCTCCGCCGTTGCCGGGGCGGTCGGGTCGGCCTTCACCGACGTGGCCTTGAGCACACGCGGATCCATCTGCGGCAGATCAGTCAATTCCATAGCCTCTAATGTAACCGGCACGGAGGCCAAATCGCCGACCACGGCTGGGCGGGCGGCAGCTCCCATGCAAAACGCACACATCGCAAAAGAAAAGGCCCCGCAGCCATGCGGAGCCTTTTCCCACGAGGCCAAAGAGAGGAAGAGAATGCCTCGTGTAATGGTTGACCGGGCTTATGCAGCCCTGCCAAGCATTAGTTCAGACGCAGCTCGGTCGACGGAGCGAACAGGTGCATCTTGGTCGGGTCGATCTTGATCTTGACGGTGTCGCCGATCTTCGGCAGCGCACGCGGGTTCACGCGAACCGTGGTGAGCTTGTTCTGATCGGACATCATCGTCGAAGCCTCGGCGGCGGATCCATCGGTGATGATATTGCCGTAGATGTAGCCGTCGGAGCCCAGATCCTCGACGTTGACAACCTTCAGCGAGAAGGCGTTGGGATCATCAGCAACGGCGAGATCGGCGTCTTCCGGACGGAAGCCGACGATGATCTGACCATTGTCCTCGGCGGTCAGCTTGGCAACAGCCTCGCGCGGCAGATCGATGGTATCCTCACCGATCTTGGCCTGACCGTTGATCACCGGGTGGGTGTTGATGTTCATCGACGGGGAGCCGATGAAGCCGGCCACGAAGACGTTCGCCGGGCGATCGTACAGCTCGGTCGGAGCGCCGACCTGCTGCAGGATGCCGAGCTTGATGACGGCGATGCGGTCGCCCATCGTCAGAGCCTCGGTCTGATCGTGGGTCACGTACAGGGTGGTGACACCCAGCTGACGCTGCAGGGCGGCGATCTGAGTACGGGTCTGCACACGGAGCTTGGCGTCGAGGTTCGACAGCGGCTCATCCATGAGGAAGACCTTCGGCTCACGCACGATGGCGCGGCCCATGGCCACACGCTGACGCTGACCACCGGACAGAGCCTTCGGCTTACGATCGAGGTACTCGGTCAGGTCGAGGATCTCGGCGGCCTTCTCGACGCGCTTGCGAATCTCGTCCTTCGGGGTGCCGGCGATCTTCAGAGCGAAGCCCATGTTGTCGGCGACGGTCATGTGCGGGTACAGAGCGTAGTTCTGGAACACCA